>JBGSYE010000577.1:0-7648 GCA_041751075.1 Chthoniobacteraceae bacterium | reverse complement strand
CCACGCCGACCCCGCGCGCCACGACGGCCGCGTCTTCTGCGCCACGCCCCGGCAGCAGTATTGGGTCGAGCGGAGCGCTCGGTGCGTCCCATTCGCGGGTGAAGGATGGGTACATCTGGGAGAAGGATCGCAATGGCGTGTGGCAGCGATTGCGTCCGGTGAGGTGAAAGGGTTTTTGCACTGAGACTCGTTCACTGCCCAGTCGCGCACTTCCTCTGTCGCGACACTTGCGGGTGGGCTGCTGCCTCCCTAGTCTCCCGCGCACCGCCCGCATGGCCGCCACCACCGGATATCTCGCACTGGTCCTCCACGCGCACCTCCCCTACGTGCGACATCCGGAGTACGACGAATTCCTCGAAGAGGACTGGCTCTACGAGGCCATCACCGAGACCTACGTCCCGCTGCTTCAGGTGCTCGACGGGCTGGTGGGGGATGGCGTGCCTTTTCAGCTCACGATGTCGCTCACGCCGACGCTCTGCCACATGCTGCGCGACCCGCTGCTGCTCGAGCGCTACGAGCGGTATCTCGATCGCTCGATCGCGCTCGCGGCGCGGGAAGTGGAACGCACGCGCGGGCATGGGGTCGCGGAGGAGATCGCCCGCTTTTACCACCACCGGCTCGCGCAATGCCGGCAGGACTTCGTGGAGCGGTGGAATCGCAATCTGATCGCCGCCTTCGCCGAGCTACAGGAGCGCGGAGTGCTCGAGATCATCACCTGCGCGGCGACCCACGGCTTCCTGCCGCTGATGGAAAATTTTCCCGAGGCCGTGCGGGCGCAGATCCTCATCGCCCGCGACGACTACCGCGCCACCTTTGGCCGCGATCCGCGCGGCATCTGGCTGCCGGAATGCGCCTTCGTCGCGAGCCTCGACCAAGTGCTCGCGGAGGCGAATCTGCGCTGGTTTATCATCGACGCGCACGGGCTCATGTTTGGGAATCCGCGGCCGCGTTACGCGATCTACACGCCGGTCTTCACGCCGGCGGGCCCGGCGGCGTTTGGGCGCGATCGAGATTCCAGCCGGCAGGTCTGGAGCGCGGAGGAAGGGTATCCGGGCGATCCAGCGTATCGGGATTTCTACCGCGACATCGGCTTCGACCTCTCGGTGGAGTATCTCGCGGATTTTCTTCCGGCGGATGGCTCGCGCCGCTTCACCGGCCTGAAGTACTACCGCATCACGGGGCGCGGGCCGGACAAGGATCTCTACCATCGCGGCTGGGCGATGGCGGCGGCGGACGCGCACGCCGGGCACTTCATGGGCGCACGCGCGGCGCAGATCGAGCACCTGCGGGGGAATATGAATGTGCCGCCGATCGTGGTCAGCCCGTTCGACGCGGAGCTCTTCGGGCACTGGTGGTTCGAGGGGCCGGAGTTCTTGAATCTTTTCATCCGCAAAGCGGTGTACGATCAGCGCGCCTTCGAGCTGACCACGCCCTCCGCGTATCTCGCGGCGCACGATACCCAGCAGCTCCTGGTGCCGTCGGCTTCGAGTTGGGGGCACAAAGGATACTGGGAGGTATGGCTCGACGATTCGAATTCGTGGATCTACCCCCACCTGCACATGGCCTCCAAGCGCATGACCGAGATGGCGCGCCTCTGGACGAAGGAGCAACCCGCGCCGCTCATGGATCGCGCGTTGCGGCAGATGGCCCGCGAACTCCTGCTCGCGCAATCGAGCGACTGGGCCTTCCTGATGAAGACCGGCACCGCGCGCGGCTACGCGACGAAGCGGACGAAGGATCACATCCTGCGCTTCACGCGGCTCTACGATCAGGTGCGGGCCAATGATCTCGACGCCGCCTTCCTGGAGAACTGCGAGTGGCGCGACAACCTCTTCCCCGAACTCGACTGGCGTTACTATGCGTAGTGGAAAGGCAGAAGGCAGAAGGCTAGAGGCAGAAGTGAAGCACTCGCTCGCGCTGGCTCTGGTGGTGGTCCTTACTTCTGCCTTCTGCCTTCTGCCTTCTGCCTTGGCTCAGGTCCAGATCACCTTCCTCCCGCCGCCGATGGAGGGCTCGCTCTCCATGGGCATCTACGACAAGAAGGGCAAGCTCGTGCGGGTGCTGCATCGCGAGGCGGAGGAGAAGCATTTCGTCGTCGGCCTCAATGGCTTCGTCACAAAATGGGACGGGCGCGACGACAGCGGGGAGCCGGTGCCCGCGGGCACTTACGCGGCGCGTGGCTTTGCCGTCGGCGCGATCGGCGTCGAAGGCATCGCGATCCACGGCAATGATTGGATCGGCGAAGACGACGCAGCCCCGCGCCCCGTCAGCGTGGCGGAAATCCGGCCCCGCGCGCGCGACGGCGTCGAGGTCGTGCTCCAGTTCGCCGATGGCGCGGAACGCATCGAGACCATCCCGCTCACTCCGCCGAAGGACGATCCCGCAGCCGTGCCGACCACCGCGAAGATCGTCGAGGGGAAAGTCGCGATCGTGCGCGGGGAAGAGACGCGTGACTTTCCGCTCGGCGAAAGAGAAACCGCAGTGGATGCCGCTCTCGGTGCGGAAGACCAGCTCTGGCTCATCGTGCAGAAACCGGACGGACTCGAAGTGCGGCAATATGGTGCGGATGGGGAATTCCTGCGCCGCCTCGGCTACGCGGCCGGCGACCCCGCGCCCAAGCGGATCGTCGCCTCGCGCGGCGACGAGCAGATCGTGGTGTTCGAGGAAAACGCGCAGCTCCAGCGGGTGCGTTCGCTCATCCGCAGCGACGAACCCGCGGCACCGAATCCCGATCCGGCGGCCGCTGCCGCATCGCCGGCGTCGCTTTGGAAGACGGTCTTCGAGAAGTCCCTCTGGCGCGGCGAAAACTTCGAGGTGGTGAAAGATCTCCTCCCGCGCCCGGGCGGCAAACCCTTCACGCCCGAAAAGGAATTCACGGTCAAGCTCATCGACAACGAACTCCTCAACAACGAGCCGAGCACCGCGCGAGTGAGCATCGGCTTCAACGTCAAAGGCAGCTACCTCCAGACCACCGACGGCCTTCCGCTGCGCCGCATCACCGAGACGCCACACTTGAAATGGGCCGTGATCGGTCGCGAAGGCAGCGGGCGCCTGCTGACCGTCCTGCAAAGCGACGGCACCGCCGTCGAGGAATTCCGCGCCAGCAAGCTCGCGAACATGATGATGTTCGACGCCGGCGACTACGAGTGGGCGGGGACGGGAAAATGACGAATGACGATTTCGGAGCGGGTCCGGTTTTCCGGCATTGCTTCGTCATTCGTCATTCGTCATTCGTCATTCCTCATCATGCGCGACATCGTTTATTTCGACCTCGAGACTCAGCGCACCGCCAATGACGCCGGCGGCTGGGACAGAAAGCGCGACATGGGCATGTCCATCGGCGTCACCTACAGCACCCGCACCGGCGCATATCACATCTATTCGGAAAAGCGGGTGCAGGCGCTCGTGGATCAACTCCTCCGCGCCGATCTCGTGATCGGCTTCAACGTCCTCAACTTCGACTACGAGGTGCTGATGGGCTACACCGTCCTCGATCTGCCGCACCAGTGCCGCACGCTCGATCTCATGGTCGAGGTGGAGAGAACGCTCGGCCACCGCCTCGGCCTCGACGCCATCGCGACGGCGACCCTCGGGGTGGGAAAAACCGCCGACGGACTCGAAGCCATCCGCTGGTGGCGGGAGGGCAAGCTCGTCGAGATCGCGGAGTACTGCTGCTACGACGTGAAATGCACGAAGCTCATCCACGAATACGGAGCCGGGCATGGACGCCTCTTTTACAGCGACAAATTCCAGCAGCGAAAGGGCGTAGCCGTGGAGTGGCCTACAGCCGGGAACAATCGGTAACGACAGAAGTGCTGCCGCATGGCGAGGATAGGCCCCCGGGTGGGGTGTTTCGAGTTGTCTCCTTCTCCTTCATCTCGTTCTCCTTCAATCCCCGCCAGTGAAAGAGAAGGAGATGAGTCGCGCGGCGGTACTGAGATTATTTCGCGAAAGTCATTGACGGTTTATTCATAATTTCTGTATTCATCACAAATGCAGAACAGCCGGGGCGCAAGTATGTGTCAGCCGACAACTGCAAATTATCCAATCCAACTCCAATGACTATGCATCCGAACCCAATCAAGCGGTGGACCGCTCCACTCGCAGGAATCCTCTCCGCACTCGCTCTTGCCACCAGCCCTGCGGCACTGGTCGCTCCAGGCGGCGGCGCGGAGCCACTCACCGGCACCATGAATTTTGGCGGCTGGGCGGTCGGTGACAAGACCGTGAGTTTTTCGGAACCGAGTAATCTCTTCCAAGGCACTCTCCGCACGGTGGTGGTCCAGAACGGCTCCGGCTTGCTCGACTACTATTTCCAGCTTCAGAATACCACCGCGCCGGGGCCGTTTCTGGACATCTTTCGGCTCGCGGTAACCGGCTTCAACGGCTATGGGACAGGGCCGCTCGATTCGCTGGAAGTGGACTATGTGACAAACGGACTCGCGGGCATTTTCGGCGTCTCGTCCGTCGTGGGAACTGAGGCCCCTATGACTGGCGACCGCCTCCCGGATGTTTCGTCGGATCAGGTCGGATTCGATTTTTCCTTCTTCCAAGGCGACCCCGCCAACGTGGATCCCGGTGAGACTTCGCAGTTCATGGTCATCCGAACCAACTCCAAATTCTTCCAGGTTGTGAATACCGAAGTTGTTTCCGGGTTGGGGACCGCCTTCGTCAGCGGATTTGCCCCTGTCGCAGTCCCCGAGCCTGCCACCATGCTCGCCGGCCTCGTCCTCGGTTCGTTCGTCGCCTTTCGCGACCTCGGACGCGGCCGCCGTCGGCGCCCTGAGGCAAAGGTCTGACTCTGTGGGTCTCGCATTCGAGTCCCCTCTCCAAGCTCCCCTCGGTCCGCTCCCGGGCCGAGGGGAGTTTGCTTTAGGCGTCATTGCCTGACCGGCAAGAGATTGAAAGGCGACCACTCGGGGTGACTGAATGTAACGATTTGCCGACAAATGGATAATCACATGGAATTTCATTGACGATCAGTAATCGCGTGCGCTGGATGGATTCGCATCCCCCCTCCGCGTCCAAACGCCCACCGGCACCCCAAACCACCGAGCACACGTCGCCCCATGAAACCGATGAACTCTGAAAAATTGAACACCTTCTGGCTTGCCGGAATTCTATCTCTGATTGCCGCCCCGGTATCGCAAGCTGCACTGGTGGCTCCCATGATTCTGGCTGACCCCGGCGTCGCATTAGGCGCGGGAATTCCGAATTTCGGCGGAACGGTCGTCGCCAACCAGACGCTGAACTTCGCGGACGTCTCGGTGCCATCGAACTTCAGTGGCTCTCTGCGTTCGACTGTCGTCCTCAATGGAGCCGGCACCTACGATTTCTACTACCAGCTCACCAATACGACGACCGCGCCGAACATTCCAGATCCGGAAATCTTCCGTCTCACCCTGAACGACTTCGCTCCGACTTTATCGACCAGCGGCACCTCCTACGAGGCATTTGTGGTCTCGAACGGGCTCACCGGCATCGCCAACAATCCCTCTGGTTCTGTGAACGGCAGCAATGCAGCGTTCAGCGTCGATCGTCAGGACAACCCTCCCTTCACCGGTGACGGTACCGTCGGATTCGATTTCGGTGACGATCACTTCCTCGACGATACGACCGCTCCTTTCACGAATCTCCAACCAGGCCAGACCTCGAACTTCCTCGTCGTGCGGACAAATGCGCAAGCCTTCCGCAACACCCAGGCCTTGGTCAACGGCGCTGGAACGGCGTTCACCAGCGCCTTCACCCCAATCCCAGAGCCAGCGACGATCCTCGTCGGCTTGGCACTTGCGTCGTTCGTCGGCTGCGCCGAACTCGGACGCACTCGCCGCCGCAAGGCTCTGGCCGTCCAGACTTGATTCAGGCGTTAGCGCCCACCTGACAGATTCTCGAAATCCCCTCGCTCCACGTTAGGAGCGAGGGGGTTTTGTTTTTCGCGGGATCGCTGGGAATGCTCGGCGCATCCCCGATTGCAGCCGCCCGGAATTCTTCCACGCTCAGCGAGCGCAGATTTGGAGCGAGAATCCAACTTCCTCCGATGTCCAGCATGCGATACCTGTGGCGGAGAGGATGAATTCCGAACCCGCACGCCATGCGCCCAAACGTCGAGAACTCCCGGGCGGCCTGACGATGTGTCCGATCGGACCGCTCAACATTGCCAAGTTCCAAGGCCACCATCTTCTCGCCGCGAAACTGGCCGCCCGGCTCGGGGTCGAGCATCGCGGATGGGACGGATCCTATATCCAACGGCTTTTGCTGAAGATCTGCCGCAGGCCCTTCCGGCTGCACGGACTCGACCCCGACATTGCCTGGGGGCTGCTGGTCGGCGAACGCCTGATCCGAAACGGCACGTTGGGAAACAACCGGGTGCATTGGATCTGGGGCGACAACCTGCCGGAACGTGTGCGCCATCCCGAGGCTGCGGTGTTCAGCGTGCATCAGCCATTCGAGCTCTGGAGCGACGCCCAGCGCGCGGCGCTTCCGCGCTGCGGCGGGGTGCTGGCGATGGCCCAGCGCGAGTGTGATCGCCTGCGGGATCAGCACCCGGACCTGCACGTCGATTTCATTCCGCTCGGCGTGGACACCGACTACTGGCATCCGGCGCCCGCGGCGGTGCGCGACCGGCCAAAGCAAATCTGCGCCGTGGGCCGTTACCTCCGTAATTTCGACATGCTCGTGCGGGTCTCCGCGGCGCTCCTCGCGGAAGAGAGCGATCTGGTGATCCGATGGCTGGTCAATCCCGACTTCGTCCTCCCGCCGGAACTCAGCGCCTCGCTCCCTCCGGACCGCTTCCAGATCGTCCGGCATCTGTCGTCCGCCGAGTTGCGGCAGTTTTACCAGGAGAGCTGGCTCTTTCTCACCCCCTACGGAAATGTCACCGCAAGCAATGCGATCGTCGAGACGATGGCGTGCGGCATCCCCATCTTCACCACCCGGGTCGGTGGGATGGAGAGCTACGTGCGGGATGCGGGTGTGCTGGTGAAGGACGACGACGACTCCGCCATGCTCGCCGCGATCCGGGAATGCCTGCACTCGCATGCTCGCCGCGACGCCCTCTCCGCCGCAGCGCGCGCGGTCGCCGTGCGGGATTTCTCGTGGCCGGTCGTGGTCGAGCGACACCTGCAATTCTATCGCGCACTCGCCGGGCGCCAGCATCCGCGCGACGCTGCGTGAATCCGCGCGGCGCTTAGCCCTTCGCAGGCATCATCAGCACCCACTCCATCCGCGCCACTCCGCGACCGGTCAGCGCATTGGCGATGTGTTTCCCAGAGCAGACCTTTTGGAAAAGCGTGAGCGAGAATCTCACGCTCCGCGCACTCGGCATCGATCAACACCGATGCTCCCGCACTTCCCCACAGCCCCGCCTCCCGCGCCGGCGCATCGCAGAACCCGGAGACGGTGACATTGTCGAGTGGCTGGGTGAGTGCGATGCACTCGCGAAAGAGCGCCTGGCCATTCGCGTCGCATTCAAGAGCGACAACCCCGAGTCACGCAGCGCTTCGCGACTGAGCACCCTCGTTCACAGTCGCGCGGCCAGTCGGGCGGCCATTTGCATCGCGGCCTCCGCTTCCGGCTGTCGTCCGAGGCGATCGAAGATCGCGGCCAGGGCGAGATAGCCGTCCCGCTGGTGCGGCTGGCGGCGGATGGC
>JBGSYE010000576.1:0-3491 GCA_041751075.1 Chthoniobacteraceae bacterium | reverse complement strand
TCCGCAATGCCGGCGCCTTCAATGACGGCTTGCGGAGCGAGGGCATCCTGAGCTGCGGCAAACATTTCCCCGGCTACTCGCGCGCACCGCTAGACGCGCATCATGCACTGCCAATCATCGGCCTGTCGCGCGCGGAACTCGATGCGCACGAGCTCGCGGTCTTCCGACACTTCGCGGATCGGATCGACTCGATGATGATCGGGCACGCCTTTTATCCCGCGCTCGACGACAGCGGCGTGCCGTCGTCGCTCTCGCGGCGCGTGATCACCGATCTACTGCGCGGCGAGCACGGCTTCCGCGGACTTGTGATGACCGACGACCTCGACATGGGCGCGATCCTCGAGCCCTACGGCAAGGACGACAGCGGCCTCGCGCGCGTCATCGAACTCGCCATCACCGCCGGCAATGACGTGGCGATGATCTGCCACCGCGTCGAGATGGTGGAGCGGGCGCATGGCTTCCTGGAAAAGGTGCCGCGCACCGATCTCGACCGGGCGCTCGCGAGCGTCGCCGCCTTCAAACAACGGATGGTGAAACCGGACGCGTGGGACGAGGCGGAGTTCCGCCGGCGCGATGCGGAGGTGTGGGATCTGCGCGTGGCGACCCTCGGCGCGGAACGCGCGGCGCAGCGCAGCCCGGACGATGGGAAGCGCTCGCCGGTGGAGACGTATTAGTGGTCGGGAGCAGAAGATCGGTTGCGAAATTACCATAGTTGGGCTCTTGTCCCGCCCGATGTTTCTCCCGCGCTTGTTCCTTTGCGTCCTTGCCTCACTCGCGCTCCTGGCCCCCCGATTTGCAGCCGGCCAGATCCGTGCCGATGTGCAGGTCTCGGGTGGCGTGAATGGCACCTTCACGATCGATCTCGAGTACGTAAAAACCCCGATGACGGTCGCGAATTTCATCGGCCTCGCGACCGGCCAGCGGCCCTGGATCGACTACGCGACCGGGGCCATCCGCAAGGATCCCTTCTACAATGGCGTCACCTTTCACCGGGTCATCGAGACGCCCACGCCATTCATGAGCCAGACCGGCTCGCGCAAGGGTGACGGCACGGACGGGCCGGGCTATTCGTTCAAGGACGAATTTGACCCGACGCTCCGGCACGACGGGGCCTACGTGGTCTCGATGGCCAATAGCGGCAAGCACACCAATGGTAGCCAGTTTTTCATCACAGCGGCAGCGACGGCGTGGCTCAACGACAAGCATACCGTCTTCGGTCGCGTGATCGCCGGGCAGGCGATCCTCGATGCGATCAATGCCACGCCGACCGGCGCGGGCGACGTGCCGGTGACGCCCATCGTCATCCAGTCCATCAACGTGTATGGCGCATCGCTCGCGGGGTTCAATGTTTTGACCGGGGCGCTTCCGACCGCAGTCGATGCCCGTCCAGTCCTCACGAAGTCCGGCACCACTTTTACGCTCGGCTACGACGCCAGGACCTACTCCGGCTACACGCGTCATCGCGGCAACGATCTGACAACGTGGACGCCGTTCAATACGGCCCTCCCCGCCTCCCACGGCGGCATCGCTCCCTCGGGCACGGAAGATGTGACGACCTTCGCGACCGGCTCGCGCCACTTCTTCCGCATGGCACGGATCGACTACGGCACGACCGCCGCGCGGTTCATTCCAGCGAGCCTCGGCGGACGCACGTTTACCTTCCTGAATATTTTCAATGTCCAAGTCATCTTCACCTTTGACGCCGCCGGCTCCGGCGGAACGTGGAACTTTCCGACGTCTGGTTCCGGGACCATTGACACCGTGAATTACGTTCCGGACCGGTACACGATGCAGATGTATGTTCGGATCAATAGTGCGGCCAATTACGGCATTGACATTCAGTTCCTTCTCACCTCGGACTACACTTCGGCGAACGGTGGAACTTTCACCGGTCAGACTTCCTACCCCGGGGCGGGAAACGTTTCCGGCACCTTCACAACCTCGCCCTGATCCGCGACGGGGCGACCGGCTTCAGACGAACTCCACCGGACTCGTCCTTTCTGATACGAGACGATGTTTCGCCAGCAGACCCGCGAAGCGCGTGACTGCTGCTTTCTCCCGATCCCCCAGATCGAAGCGGATGTGCTGGGTGAGATAGCGCTCGCCCAGTTCCCGCTCGTGCGCCGTGTCTCCGGCGATGATCTCGGGAATGGCTGAAACGCCGCATTTCTTGAGCGCACGAAAATCCGCCGCGACGCCCGCCGGATCGGCGAGATCGGGACGCAGCGCCCATACCGCGAAGACGAAGGGCAGCCCGGTGCAGCGCTTCCACTCGGCGCCGAGATCGAGGAGCTGATGCCGGCCGCCATCGGCGAGGCGGAAGTCGATCGCCTGGTTGCCGATGAGGAGTTGCGCGTCGGCATCCGCGCATTGCCGCGCATCCACGCACTGCGGATGCAAGTCGTGGAACTCCGCGAGCAATACCTGGAGCAGATGCGCCGACGTGAGTGATGCCGGATCGAGCGCGATCGTTTGCACCGATGACAGCGGGCCGCGGTGCGCGAGGAAGACACTGAAGACCGGCCCATCACACGCGATCGCCACGCCGTCGGCGACGAGGTAACGCGGGCCGCGGAGCACTTCGAAGATCGGCACCAGCGCAGCGGCGAGTTGGCTGGCGGCGAGTGCGCGGGCCAGGCCCGAAGGGTGATCGAAGAACACCGGGCCGTCGTAGCCGTGGATCAGCGGCTTCGAATTGAGATACTGCACGCAGCCGATTCGCAGGCCGCGGAGGGCAGAGTAACTAGTACCAAGCATCAGGTACCAAGAGCCAGGCAAGCTCCAAGGAGGAAGGGGGGAAGGATCAAGCAGCGCATCCGTGGGAGCTTGGACCTTCAACCTTGTCCCCTTGAACCTTACCTGGCTCCTGGTTCTTCCTTTCCTGGTTCTTCCTCCAAGTCGGCTCGATCCGCCGATACCATGTGTCGCGCTGCATCGGTTCGCGGCCGGCTTCGCGGATGGCCTTTTCGAGGGCCGCGCAACTCTGATGCTGCGGCGTGGTGGCACCGGCCATGTGAAAGATTTTCTCCTCCATGATCGTGCCGTGCAGGTCGTCCACGCCGTAGTTCAGCGCCTGCTGCGCGATGGGCAGCCCGAGGCTCACCCAGTAGGCGGTGAGGTGGTCGAAGTTATCGAGATAGATGCGCGACACGGCGAGATTCCGCAGCTCCTCAAAGGCGGTCGCCTTGCGGATGCCTCGCAGCACCGGACGCGCGCCTTCCGGCTCGAAGGCGAAAGGGATGAAGCCGGTGAAGCCGTGCGTCTCGTCCTGCAACTCGCGCAGCCGCCGGAGGTGATCGATGCGATGCGCGAGCGTCTCGATGTGGCCAAAGAGCATCGTCGCGGTGCTGCGCATCCCGAGTTCGTGCCAGAGACGATGCACCTCGGCCCACTCCTCCGCGCTCTCCTTGCCCCGGCAGATCTTCGCCCGAATCTCGGGATCGAAAATCTCCGCACCGCCGCCAGTGATCGCGCACAGCCCGGCCTCGCGC
>JBGSYE010000575.1:0-3674 GCA_041751075.1 Chthoniobacteraceae bacterium | reverse complement strand
TGGCGATGCCGCCGGTGACGATCCATGCCTCGTGATGCAAGGCGACGGTGGGGCAGACGTGGCGCGGGATGCCGTGCAGCGTGGCGCCGATGACAAACTCCGCAGCGCGCGGCGTCTCGATGACGAGATGCTCCTCGCTGTGGACCACGGGCACGGCGTCGGGAAGCTCGAGGAGGCGGACGCGCGGGTGCGGGTTTTCGGCGGCTATGGCCTTGTGGCCGAGGTCGAGGCAGAGCCGGTTCGGGCCGGGTTTGCTGATGACTCGCGTGAGCAGGACGGCGGCGGGCTGGAAAGGGAGGTCGTCGAATTTATCC
The DNA here is from genome assembly GCA_041751075.1 of Chthoniobacteraceae bacterium. Taxonomy (GTDB): domain Bacteria; phylum Verrucomicrobiota; class Verrucomicrobiia; order Chthoniobacterales; family Chthoniobacteraceae; genus JANNXQ01. The sequence continues at coordinate 3,360 of JBGSYE010000575.1, read as the reverse complement.
CCATAGCCGAAATCCCAGAGCACCGTGGTGCCGGGACTCAGCTCGCGATCGGGATGACGCGCGTGGCAGGGAAAGGATGGGGAGCCGGCAGCGATGAGCACGGGCACGGAGAGCCCAGCGGCGAGGAGGCGGTCGCGCAGCGCGAGCACCGGGGCGAAGTCCGCTTCGCACTGCGCGGCGCGTTTGGTGGGATCGGGCTCCTGGATGTGGCCGTCGTAAGCGTGAAGGCCCGCCGGACGCAGTGCCGGAGTGCTGACGAGGAGGCGGTAGAGATCGAAGGACGCGTCTCCCGGTGCGATGCCGGTGCGGTGCATGCCGCAATCGAGATCGAGAAAGACATCGAGCATGAGGCCCGCCGCGCGCGCGCCCGCGCTCAAGCCGCGGATCGTCGCGGAGTTGTCGGCGATGGTGGAGAAGCGGGTGCCGGGGAACTGGTGCGCGAGTTCGCAGAGCCGGGCGATGTTCGGGCCGACGGCGGGGAGCGAGAGGAGGACATCGGGAGCGCCGGCGGCGGCAGTCATCTCGGCTTCGGCGATGGTGGCGCACTTGAATCTCGTGATGCCGAGCGCGAGCTGGCGCTGGACGAGCGGGCCGAGTTTGTGCGTCTTCACATGGGGACGCAGCCTCGCCGGATCGCCGGCGATCTGGAGCATGAGGCGAAGATTCGCGTCGATGCGCTCCGAGATCAGGAGGAGTGCGGGCGAGGGGATGGTCGCTTCGTTGCTGGGGCGGAACCAAATTGGGGTCATATCAGCTCCAGGATGACTTCGATCTCCACCGCGATATTTCCCGGCAGCGGCCCCATGCCGACCGCACTGCGCGCGCCGACGCCGGCGTCCGGTCCGAAGACCTCCGCGAAGAGCTCGCTGTAGCCGTCGATCACCTTCGGGTGCTCGTAGAAATCCGGCGCGGAATTCACCATGCCGAGCGTCTTCACCACCCGCGCCACGCGATCGAGCGAGCCGAACTCCGCGCGGAGTGTGGCCAGGATCGTGAGCCCGACTTGCCGCGCCGCAGCGTAGCCGGCGGCGAGATCGAGGTCGCGGCCCACCACACCGGTGATCTTCGATCCGTCCGGCAGCATCGGTCCGTGGCCGGAGACGTAGGCCAGATTGCCGACGACCACGACCGGTCGATACACGCCGCCCAGAGGTGGCGCGGCGGGAAGCGTAACGGCGAGGGCGGCGAGGCGGGCTTCGTGGGACATGAGGAGAGTTTTGAGCGATGGGGTTGAAGAGTAGAGTGGCGCCGATCCTGGACCAGCGCGCGGAAGCTAGAAGGCGCGCCGCTTTAACACTCAACTCTCAACAGTCAACTTCTCCCCCGACTCCGGCGAGAGCAGGGCCGACAGCTCCACCTGCAATGCGGCGAGCTGGTCGAGCCGCAGCCCCGGATCGGGCACGACGAAAACCTCGCCGGTCTTCGGATGCTCGTAGATGCGCGTCAGCCGGCCGTCGTCGCCTTTCTTCACTTCGACTTCCTTGAGCAGCCGCTTGCGCTCGAGCATCACGGCGAGCAGGTAGCGCGCACTCGTGTGCTGCGGCGTCGGCTCGTCCATGTAGCGGCGGAGCAGGTCTTCCGCGGTTTGCTTCCCGATGGGCTCCGGCGGTGGCGGCACGGGCGGGACGTACTTCATGCGCCAGAAGGAGAAGGGCGCCGGAGCGTCCGCGGGCCGCGCGGCGAAGGCCTCCTCGCACAGATCTTCGCGGCGAAAGCCCGTCACCTCGTCGAAGAGCAGCGCGTAGAAAAATTCGCCCTCGGCGAATTCCCGGCCAGTGGCCGAGCAGGCATGGGAGCGACCTTGGATGGACCAGTCTTGATTCATGTCGAGTGCAGGGGAAAAACGTCAGGGCTTCCGGCGAAAGGTCAGTTTCGGCAGGTCGCGATTCGTCGCGCGGAAGTAGAGCAGGAGCAAACCGACGGCGAGGAAGAATACATTCGGAATCCACGGAGCGAGGGTCGGGTCGATGCGATTCCCCTTCCCCAGCGCGAGGAAGAGGTAGCGGATGATGATCATCCCGAAAAAGATGAAGATCGAGCTGGCCACGCCCGCGAGCACGCCGCGGCGCGAGAAGACGATGCCGAGCGGCGCGGCCACGAAGATCACGATGAGGCACGTCCACGGCAGCGCCCAACGGTCGGAGAGCGTGGCGAGATAAGGGGCGAGCTGCTGGGCGGGGAAGTCGGAGTTGAAGCGAAGGAATTCACGCAGCTCCGGCACCGAGAGTCCGGCCGCCTCGAGCCGCGTGCTGCCGATCCGCCACGGGGTCTCCTTCCAATCGGTGATCTCGCGGCGGTCGGCCTGGAAGTCGTCGGTCCGGGAGATCTCGCCGCGCTTGTCGAACTCGACGGCGATCCCGCGGCTCAGCGTCCACACCGCGGTCCGCGGATCGAAGACGGCGCGCAGGGCGTACCACTTTTTGCCGATGCGCCCCTTTGCATCCTGCTGCGTGACCTGCACGCCATCGAGCTGCAGCGAGCCCGGGGTGTAGCGCTTCACAAACCAGATGCGATCCTCGAGCCGATCCCGGAAAAGGTGTCCGCGGACGGCCTCGACTTCGCCCGCGCGGCGTCCGCGGCTGATTTGTTCCAGAGCCTGCTTGCGGACGGATTCGGCGTGCGGGGCGAGCTGGTAATTGAGCGCCGCGCACACGGCCGTGGCGGCGAGACCGACGAAGATGAGCGGCAGGATCAGGCGCGGCACACTGCGGCCGGAGCCAAGGATGGAGATGATCTCGTTCGAGCGCGACATGCGGCTCAGCGAATAGAGCAGGCCGAGCAGGAGACCGATCGGGAGCGAGATCACCACCGTCTGCGGCAGTTGTGTGAGGTAGTAGTAGCCCACCGCTTTGAAAGACGCCCGGGCCTGCGCGAAGTCGGGCCCATTATCCGCGAGATCGAAGATGAGCCAGACCGCGATGAACCCGAAAAAGCAGATGAAGAACGGCTCGAGGAAACTGCGAAGGACGTAACGGTCGAGGAGCTTCAAGGGGCCGGGCGGGGAAGTTGAATGTTGAGCGTTGAGAGTCCTCGCGGAGCGCACCATCTGGCGGGAAATGCGGGGGACACTCAACTCCCAACTCTCAACACTCGAATTCTCCCCGCAACTTCCCCCCTTGCCCCCGACGCGAGCGCCTCCCTAGAATCGTCCCTCATGGTTCAAACAAAAGAGGCGCCCGCTCCCCGTGCGGCGTTGACAGAACTCCAGGACGCTTGCCTGAAAGCGTATCGCTGGATGCTGCTCGCCCGGACGGCGGAGGAGAAAATTGCGAGCCTCTACCGCGGCGGCAAGATCACGGGCGGCGTCTTCCTCGGACGCGGGCAGGAGGCGCTCAGCGCGGCGCTCGGCATGGCGCTGCG
>JBGSYE010000574.1:0-6074 GCA_041751075.1 Chthoniobacteraceae bacterium | reverse complement strand
GGGTGAACTCGATTTCCAGCGCCGCGCGCTGCTCGCCCGCGTCCTGCGGGAAGCCGGCGACGAACCGGGCTCGCGCACGCACTGGAACAGCGCGGTGAGCACCGCCGGCGACCGCGTGGAAGCCTACGAGACCCTCATGACGCTGACCCGGCTCTGGAAATGGGATGCCGAGCAGACGGCGCTCCTATGGGTCATCGCCCGGGGGAAGGCCGCGCCGAAACCGGCCCTGGACGAGCTGCTCCGCCGCAATCTCGCCGAAGGCCGGACCATGGATTTGCTCGCCGTTTTTTCCCGCCAGCTCGAACTCGAGCCCGCGAGCGCCGAGGCAAAGAACAACGTCGCCTACGCTTCGCTGCTGCTCGGCGCCGATCGCAAGCGCGCCGAAACGCTGGCGACCGAAGCCTTCCGCGCGGCCCCGCAGAACCCCGGCTTTGCCGCCACCTACAGCTTTGCGCTCCACACCGTGGGCAAAAACGAAGAGGGGCTGAAGATTGCGCAGGCACTTTCCGAAAAGGATCTCGCCATCCCGGCGAATGCCATGACCTACGGCCTGCTCCTCGCCGCCACGGGAGACCGGGAGGAAGCCCGGAGGCGGTTCGAGGTCGCGCGGCAGGGCAAACTGCTGCCGGAGGAGAAAACTCTCATGGATCGCGCGCAGGCAAAGCTCGGGGCGCCATAATCGGAGCGCGGGGAATTGGCGCGGCACTTTTCATGCATCCCGCATAAGGCGCCCACTCGCCACTCGACAGCAAAACCGACCCCGACCATCTTCCCGCGCCATGCGTCTTGCCGCCCTCCTTTCCGCCGCCCTGCTCCTCTGCTGCGCCAGCCCGGTGCGCGCCGCCGATCCGAATCGCGAGTACGTCATCATCGCCGGCGGCGTCTCGCTGAATGTCTGGGAGAAGTGGAAGGCGGCGCCGCACGATGGCTGGTGGATGAATTTCATCCGGGCCTCGCGCATTCGGATTCAGGAGTTTCAGGAAAAGCTCGGGCCGGACTTGAATATCACGCTGCTCGTGTACCGGCCGTCTTACCTTACGCGCGGACGGCAGGATCAGGAGAATCACCTCAGCAAGATCGACAGCATCCGGGACGCCTTTGGGGTGCGGCTCATCTACTTCGACAGTACCGGCGAACTCCTCAACTACCTCAACCACGGCCAGCCGCGCGCGCGGGTGAAGATCGCCAGCCTCGAGTACTTCGGCCACAGCAACAAGGCGTGCTTCATGTTCGACTACTCGAACATGATCGACAGCGCCTCCAAGGCTTGGCTGCACGAAAACGAACTGAGCAAGCTCAAGCGTGGCATTTTCACCAGGGACGCCTTCGTCAAGAGCTGGGGCTGCCACACCGGCGAGAGCATGAGCCGGAAATTCGCGTCCGCCACCGGCGTGAAGATGATCGGCGCCGTGGGCAAGACACAGTACATGGATGAGCAGTTGCCCATCCTTTCGAGCGTGGCCGGGCGGTGGACGCGGTAGGTCGTGGGAGTGGGGAAAACGCGGGACGACCGCGACGGAGCGATGCTGCGTACCATTGAACGCCGCGCGGGCTCCTCTGTCAGAAAACCCCACTCGGCACTACTTGCCGATCCCTCATCCCATGATGCACACCACCCGCTCCATCCACCGTCTCGCACTCTCGCTCGTCGCTCCGCTGGCCCTCGCCGCCACGGCCTGCGCGCAGAGCGCCATCTCCGACATCAAGGTCGATAACACGCCGCTCCCGCCGACCACCACGACTTACGCGCCCATCGTGGACAAAGTCTCGCCCTGCGTCGTCACCATCTCCACCACGAAGAACGTGCGACTGAGCGACAACCCCTACGCCCGCGATCCTTTCTTCCGCCGCTTCTTCGGCATCCCGGAGGAGGAGGAAGACTCCGCCGATCGCACTCCGCGCCGCAACCAGCCTCGCGCAGGCAGTGACAAGCCGCGCAAGCAAGCCTCCGGCCTCGGCTCCGGCGTCATCGTCACGCCCGAAGGCCACATCCTGACGAACAATCACGTCATCGACGGCGCCGACGACATCGTCGTCACCCTCGGCAACGAAAAGCGAGAGTACAAAGCGACGAAGGTCGGTGGCGATCCCGACGCGGACATCGCCGTGCTGAAGATCGACGGGGAAAAATTCCCGGCGATCACCTTCACCGACAGCGACAAGCTGCGCATCGGCGACGTCGTGCTCGCGGTCGGCAATCCCTTTGGCCTCACCCGCTCGGTGAGCGCGGGCATCGTAAGCTCCACGGGCCGCGGCAATATGAGCGGCATGCGCATGGCGGTGTACGAGAATTACATTCAGACCGACGCCTCGATCAATCCCGGCAACTCCGGTGGCGCGCTCGTCGATATCGAGGGCCGTCTCGTGGGCATCAATACGAGCATCTTCAGCCGCTCCGGCGGCAACGAGGGCATTGGCTTTGCAGTGCCCTCGAATCTCGCTCGCGGCATCATGGAAAGCATCCTAAAGCACGGGCGCGTTGTCCGCGGCTTTCTCGGCATCGGACTGCAGGACGTCGATGAGAACGTGGCCGAGAAGCTCAAATACAAAGGCTCCACCGGCGCCGTGGTGACGCAGATCGAGCCAAAGAGCCCGGCGGAGAAGGCGGGCCTCCGGCTCGGAGATGTGGTCGTCGAAGTCGAGGGCCACAAAGTCCAGGACGGCCGCGATCTTCAGCTGTATGTCGCGAGCTTGAATCCGGGCGCGAAAGTCGCGGTGAAAGTCTCCCGGGACGGCCAGGAAAAGAGCTTCAACGTCGAACTCGCGGAGCGCCGGCCGGCCCGCCCACTCGCCAGTGGCGCTGCGCCTTCCAAACCCGATCCCGATCCGGACGTGCTCGATGGCGTCACCGTCTCCGATCTCGACGCGCAGACGCGCAAGGAATTCAACGTAGCCGAAGACGTGAAAGGCGCGCTGGTCACGCGGATCGATGCCGATTCACCGTCTGCGGAAGCGGGTATCAAAGTCGGCGACGTGATCCAGGAGATCGATCGCCAGCCCGTGACCGATGCCGGCCAGGCCGTGCAGTTGAGCGAGAAGATGAAGACGGAGAAAAAAGTCCTGCTGCTCGTCTCGAGCAAAGGCGCCAGCCGTTTCGTCACCATCGAGCGCAAGGACTGACCACGCCGGAGCTACGGGGGAGCGCGCCAAAAGCGGCGCGGGGACGCGCCGCACTGGTATGGTCGCTTTGTTCGTTTCCATCCACCGCAAGGTTTGCGATGGAAATGAAGCCGTCGCCGAGTTTGCAGCGTCGGCGACGGCGATGCCCGCGGCCATGTCCGCACTGAACCCTCCGTCCCCCACTGGGAAGGCCGGCGTCTGCGCCGGGCAAAACGTCCACGTCGTGCTGGAAGCCACCGGCGGCTACGAGCAGCCGGCCGTGCGCGCTCGATGCACGCCGCGGGCTTCGGCAAGCGAGGCTCGACGGTCTGGGCTTCCATCGCGGCGATACGCCTGCAATGAGTGACGGCGATCCGCGAAGCTCGCGGCGTCTCTCCCCAAGGTCCGATGAAACAAAAAACCTCCAAGTTTCCACCCGTGCCGGCTCCCGCTGCAGGGCGGCTCATCATCGTCTGGCTCGTGATGGCGGTGCTCGTGGCGGGCATCGCGTGGTGGCTCTGGCCGATACCGCCTGCGCCGACTCCGCTGGCGGGCTCGGCGCCCACGAGTGCTCCAGCCACGGCTGCGGATTACTCACCGCTCGTCGGCAAGTGGCAGCGCTCGGATGGCGATTACATCATCGAGATCCTCTCGGCGGCGCCGGATGGGAAGCTCGAGGCAAAGTATTACAATCCGGGGCCGATCAACGTCGGGAAGGCGATGGGCATGATCGACGGCGGCAAGCTCACGGCACTGGTGGAATTGCGCGACGTGAACTATCCCGGCTCGACCTACCGGCTCCGGCACGACGTGAACAAGATGACGGGCGAATACTTTCAGGCCACGCAGGGGGAGACGTTTCAGGTGGAATTCACCCGGGTGCCGTAAGGAGGCGATGGCGATGGGAGAACATCCAACATTCAACATTCAACATCCAACATCCAATGCTCCGAGGCGGGCGCTGGGAGCCATTGGATGTTGGGTGTTGCTGCCCAAGACCCGCTGCGGTCGCTCCGCTTTCGGCCTCGCTTTATTCCTCGCACTGTTCGTCACGGTATGCACCGCTTCGGCCCGCCCGCCGAACGTCATCTTCATCCTCACCGACAATCAAGGCGCCTGGACGCTCGGCAGCTACGGAAATCCCGACATCCGCACGCCGCATCTCGACCAGCTCGCGGCGGAGGGCATCCGCTTCACTCGCGCGCTGAGCAGCAATCCGGTGTGCTCGCCCACGCGCGCCACTTTCCTCACGGGGCTGATGCCCTCTCAGCACGGGGTGCACTCCTTTCTCGATCCGAAGTACATGATGGGCCCCGAGGCGTACAACACGCTCGCGGAATTCACCTCGCTCGGTGAAGTGCTGCGCGACTCAGGCTACGTGTGCGGGCTCAGTGGGAAGTGGCACCTCGGCGCGAATCTCACGCCGTCGGAGGGCTTCGGCTTTTGGATCACAAAGCCGGATGGCTCGACGCGGGAGTTTTACGATCAGGACATCATCGAGGACGGCAACGTGCGGAAGGAAGCGGGCTACACCACGGAGCTGTGGACGCGGAAGGGGATCGAGTTCATCGAGCAAAACAAGGAGCGCCCTTTCTTCCTCTTCCTCGCTTACAACGGGCCGTATTCGCTCGGCCCGCTGATGTCGAATGCGTCGCGCAACCGGCACGCGGAGGCGTATCGCGGGCATCGGTTCGCGAGCTTCCCGGTGGACGCGATGCATCCGTGGCAGCACGCGAACAAACAATTTCACAACACACAGCGGGCGATGGAGCGGATGGCCTGCGAAGTGAGCGGCGTGGACGACGGGGTGGGGGACGTAATGGCCGCGCTGAAGCGGCTCGGGCTCGATGACGACACGCTGGTGGTCTATTCCGCCGATCAAGGTTGGATGGGTGGGCAGAATGGAATGTGGGGCATGGGCGATCACTTTCGCCCGATCGGCGCGCACGAGCTGATGATGCAGATCCCGCTGCTCTTCCGGCATCCGGCAAAGATCCCGGCGGGTCGGACCAGCGACCTGCTCGTGAGCAACTACGACTTTCTCCCGAGCGTGCTGAGCTACCTCGGCCTCGGCGCGCAGATGCCGGCGAAGCCGAAGTCGCCGGGCCGCGATTTCTCCGAGGCGCTGCGCGGCGGCAAGCCCGCGTGGGAGAACGTGGTCTTCTACGAAATGGAGACGACGCGCGCGATTCGGGCGGAGCAGTGGAAGTATGTCGCGCGTTTTCCCGAGGGCCCGTTCGAGCTTTACGATATGCAGGCCGATCCGCAGGAGCGCTTCAACCGCCACGGCCAGCCAGGCACCGAGCCCATCCGCGCGGAGCTGGCGAAACGCCTCGACGACTTCTTCGCGACCTACGCCGACCCGCAATACGACATCTGGAAAGGCGGTCGCTCGAAGGCGAAGCGGCACACGCCCTGAATCCTGCCATGCCCGGCCACTCACCAGTCGCCACTGCCAGGAAATGAAAACAGTCTCCGCCCTCGCACGCCGCATCCTCGATGCGTCCAAACGCTGGAGCGTGACCGGACTGGCATTCCTGCTTTCCTGCTCAGTCCCCGCCGGCGCCCAGGCGGCGGAAACGATGGAAGCTGACGTATGCGTTTACGGTGGCACATCGGGCGGAGTGGTTGCGGCAGTGCAGGCGGCGCGAATGGGCAAACGTTCTCGTCGAGCCGGGACGGCATCTCGGAGGCATGACGAGCGGCGCCTTGAGCGCGGTGGACATCGGCGATCCGCGCTCGGTAGGCGGCATCGCGCGGGAGTATTTCACCAGACTCGCGGCGACGGTGGGCGTCACGCTGGCATGGGACCAGGAGTTCAAGGCCGCGGGCGGTGGTCCGGCCACGGGCGGGGCGTATGCCATCGATCTGGCGCGGCGCTTCCCCGTGGAGCGCACCAGCCCGAACGCGACGCCGGTGCGCGATGTCCTCCACGGCTTCATGCTCAACTGCCTGCTCGCGCGGCCGGCGTTTCG
>JBGSYE010000573.1:0-12203 GCA_041751075.1 Chthoniobacteraceae bacterium | reverse complement strand
GGCATCATCGGCGCGGGCGACACCGGCGCCCAGCTATGCCGCGATCTCCAGGCCAAGCGCTGGCTCGGGCTGAAGCCGATCGCTTTCTTCGACGACACCCGCCATTCGAAGACCCGGCTGCACGGCGTGAGCCTCTGGGGTCCGCCGGAGGCTCTGCTCGACCGGCGCAAGGGGCTGGCGCTCGATGAAGTCATCATCGCCATGCCCTCCGCGCCGTCACAGCGGCTGCGCGAGATCGTTCACATCCTCCAGGAGGCAAAGCTCCCCTTCCGCATCATTCCCGCGATGTCGCAGCTCGCCACCGGTTCGGTGAGTGTGAGCAGTCTGCGCCCGGTGCAGATCGAGGATCTCCTCGGGCGCGCCGAGATCGAAATCGACGCCGCCGACATTCGCCAGATGATCGCCGGACGCGTCGTGATGGTCACCGGGGCGGGGGGCAGCATCGGCAGCGAGCTCTGCCGGCAGATCGCCTCGTTTGCTCCGCGGACGCTGCTCATGGTCGAGCGCTCCGAGCCCGCGCTTTTCCCGATCGAGCAGGAGCTCATCGAGGCCGGCCGCAAAAACCTCCTGATGCCGCTGGTCGCCGACATCCTCGACCGTTCGCGCATGGAGGACATCTTCCGGCGCCACCGGCCCGCGGCCGTCTTCCACGCGGCGGCCCACAAGCATGTACCGCTCATGGAGAATCAGCCGCGCGAAGCCATTCGCAACAACGTCTTCGGCACGACTCAGGTGGCCGAACTCGCGCACTCGTATGGCGCAGAGCGCTTCCTCCTGATCTCGACCGACAAGGCGATCAACCCGACCAACGTCATGGGCGCGACCAAGCGCATGGCGGAGATTCGCGTCCAGGCGATGCAGACCCAGGTGGGCGCCTCGACCCAGTTTGCCGCCGTGCGTTTCGGAAATGTGCTCGGCTCCTCAGGCAGCGTGGTGCCGATCTTCGCCCGGCAGATCGCCGCGGGCGGCCCGGTGAAGGTCACGCACCCGGAGGTGACCCGATATTTCATGACGATCCCCGAGGCGGTGACGCTGGTGCTCCAGGCGGCCTCGCAGGCGCAGGGCGGCGATATCTTCGTCCTCGATATGGGGCAGCCGGTGAAGATCGTCGATCTCGCGCGGCAGATGATTGAACTCAGCGGTCTCAAGCCCGACCTCGATATCCGCATCGAGTTCAGCGGATTGCGCCCCGGCGAGAAACTCTTCGAGGAGCTGAGCCACAGCGGGGAGAATATCACGCCGACCGCGCATCCGAAGATCATGCGCTTCATCAGCGATCCAGTGACCGATCGCGAGGCGGCGTCCCTCCTGGCGGAGCTCGCCGCCGCGATCGAGACCGCCAGCGCGGAAGAGCTGAAGGTGCTGCTCCGGAAGCTCATCCCGGAGTATCAGCCGCAGTTTTCCGGCGGGATTGTGCCCGGCACGGAGACCGCCGCGGCACTCGCTCCCGCCTAAACGGGGAGGGGCGGCTTTCCAGCCCGCAGGCGATTTTGGCGGCCGGAAAGCCGCATTCCCTTTTACGCGCTCGCGCCTCCGCCGAGGTGTTCGACTTCCATCGCCACGAGGCACATGTCGTCGGTGAAATTCTTGCTGGCCGAGAACTGCCGAACCTCCCCCACGATCTCCCGGCAGAGGGCCTCCGCGGAGAGGTCCATGTGTCCCTCGACGGCGCGCCGGAGGAGATCCTGATCGTATTGCTCGCCCTCGCTGTTCTCGACTTCAAAGAGCCCGTCGGTGAAGAGCATCACCACATCATGCTCCGCGAGGCGCATCGTGCCCGTCCCGAAGTGCGCGCTCTCGAAAAGCCCGAGCGCCGGTCCCTGCTTGCACCCATTCAGCCCCGCCACGGAGTTGCCCTCCGGCGCGCGCCGCAGGCGCAAGGGCTGGGGATGGCCGGCATTCGCGTAGCGCAGCTCTCCGCTGGTCAGATCGGCCGTGGCAAAAAAGGCCGAGACGAAAATGGGCGTCTGCATCGGCTTGAGCACGGCACAGAGCGCCTGGTTCACCAGCCGCAGGAAATCGCCGGGCTCCTGCGCGGGCGCGTGCAGATCCTCGACCAGCGTGCGCACGATCGCGGCCACGAGCGCCGCCCGCACCCCGTGCCCCATCACGTCGCAGATGAAGACTCCCGCCCGCGTGTCGGAAAGCTGCAGGATATTGAAAAAATCGCCGCTCACGGAGGAGGACGGATTGAAGACATGGCAGAAGCGCAACGCGCTCTGGGCCTCGTCGGCGTGTTTCGGAAACCGCAGGTACTGCTGGGGCAGCATCGCCACCTGAAGCTCGCGGGCCATTTCCAGATCCTCCTGGAGTTCCTCGTTCTGCCGTTTGAGCTGGGCCGCGTATTGCGCGAGTTGCGCTTCGGCGCGTTTGCGGGCGGTGACGTCGCGCGAGAGCCCGAAGGTGCCCACCACGCGGCCTTCGGCATCGCGCAGCGGCATCTTTGTGCTCGAGACCCAGGTCTCCCGGCCGCCGCCCCAGGTTTCTTTCTCCTCTTTGTTGACCATCGGCTCGCCGGTTTGAATCACGCGTTGTTCGTCCTCAAATGCCTGTCGGGCGTGTTCTTCGCTGAAAAAATCGAAGTCCGTCTTGCCGACGATCTCCGACGCGTCGCGGACGGCGAAATTTGGAATCATCGACTCGCTCACCCGGATGAAGCGGCTCTCGAGATCCTTGAAGTAGATCTTGTCGGGGAGATTCGTCATCAGGCAGCGCAGCAACTGCCGCTCGTTCGCGAGCTCCGCCTCCATCTCGCGCCGATCCGTCACGTCCCAGCAGGCGCCCGCCATGCTGGCCGCGTGGCCTTCCGCGTCGAAGTAACACTTTCCCCTCACGCGCATCGAGTGGACGCTGCCATCGCCCGGCCACACCACCTTGAACTCGGAGTCGTAGGCGCGGCCCTCGAGCAGCGCCGCGCCGAGATCCTTGCGCACCCGGTCGCGCTCCTCCGGATGCACGAGGGCGAGGAAGTCTTCGTATCCTCCCGGTGGGGCGTCCGCCGCGAGACCGAGCACCTCCTTCGCGCGCTCATCGAGATCCACGGTATTGCTGGCAAAATCCAGGTTCCAGGTGCCCAGCCCCGCGGATCGCACCGCCAGCGCGAGTTGATCCTCTTGCACGCGCAAAGTTTCCCTCTGAACGCTCGGGCTCTGCGCGGGCGGAGCAGGGGATGGTTCGGAGGCGGAGTTCATGGGAAGAGTCTCCCGGATTCGTCTGGAGGCTCAGGCCGGGCGGCGCGAAAGTCAAAACCCGCCGCGGTGCCAGCCCGCGGGAGCGATCATCGCCGGAAAAGCAGCCGGCAGATCGAGACCACGCCGGCGAGCAGCGCGAGCAGCGCGATCGCCGCTGCGGGCAGCGCAAACGTCGCCACGGCATGCCCGGCGAAGGTCGGCCAATCCTCAAAGCCGACAAGGTAATAGACGACCGCGGGCACGATCGCCAGCGACGGCAGTCCGATAAAAAGCAGCCCGGCCGCTCCGGCGCGGATCATCGCCCGGATGGGGCCGCCGCCGGAGCGCCAGGGCGAGCGGGTGGTGCCGATCGCCTTGTAAGGGCGAAAGCTCACGTATTCATTGCGTGGTTTCATCACGGAGGCCATGCGATCGGATTTCATATAGAGCACCCTGGCGGGCGGTACGCAACGGCTGGCGCGGTGGTAGGGCAGTTTCGCCGAACCGGCCGCGGAGGCACTCCGAGCCGCCAGTATGGATTTTCGTTGCCCCCCGCTGGCGTCCCACGGACGTTCCGTCTCCCGTGACCACTCCGCCCGATCCCACCGGCCCTCCCCTCCTGTCACCCGCCACCCGCACCGCCCTCATCATCGGCGGATTCATCCTCGCCTTCATCCTCATGAGCGCCTTCTGGGTCTCGCGCGAAGCCATGCGCATCAAGCGCGAGCGCCTCGCCACGGCCGCCGTGAGCGCCGGCGTCGCCGGCAGCGACATGGTGTGGATTCCCGCCGGCAGTTACACGCGCGGCGGAGTCGGCGACGATATCCCGTGGGACGAGCAGCCGCTGCACGACGTCAAGCTCGACGGCTTCTGGATCGACAAGACCGAGGTCACCAACGAGCAGTTCGCCCGCTTCACCGACGCCACCGGCTACGTCACCGTGGCCGAGCGTCCGCTCAGTGCGAAGACGACTCCCGGCCTCAGCCCCGAGTTCGAGGGCAAGGCGCTCTCGCTCTGCCTCCGCACGCCCGCGCCCGGCGAAGTCGTCGATAGCGCGTATCAATGGTGGCAGCCCGTCATCGGTGCGAACTGGCGCCACCCCTCCGGCCCGGACTCCGACCTCCAGGGCCGCGAGAAACATCCCGTCGTCCACGTCGCCTACGAGGACGCCGCCGCCTACTGCAAGTGGGCCGGCAAGCGCCTCCCAACCGAAGCCGAATGGGAATACGCTGCCCGCGGCGGCCTCGTCTCCCAGCCCTTCATCTGGGGCCAGGAGTTGCGTCCGGGCGGAAAGTGGATGGCCAATATCTGGCAGGGAAAATTCCCGACCGAACGCCGCGTCGAAGACGGCTTCGACGGCACCGCTCCCGTCGCCAGCTTCCCCCCGAATGGCTACGGCCTCTACGACATGGCCGGCAACGTCTGGGAAATCGTCAACGACTGGTACCGCCCAGATTACTACACCGCCCTGCACAAGAATCCCGACCGCGCCGCGCGCAAAAACCCGCCCGGCCCCGCCGACAGCTACGATCCCGATGAACCCGGCATCTCGAAAAAAGTGACCCGCGGCGGCTCCTGGATGTGCAGCGATAACTACTGCCGCGGCTACCGCCCCAGTGCCCGGATGAAAACCGCCCCCGACACCGGCCTGCAAAACACCGGCTTCCGCTGCGTGAAGGACAAGTAGCGGCGTTTCCTCCGGGCGTGCCGCACCTTCACAGTTGAGCCAGCTTTCGATCACCTTGCGCGATTCTGCGCAGATGGATGGGTGCCGTTCTGCGCAGTTGGTTGCGCGCGATGCAGAGGTCGCGCTGCGAGAAGATTATTTCCCTCTGTAAATGAAAGAATCTGGCAACGACTGCGCGGGGTGGCATCGGTGCTGCTAATGGGGCGCGCGTGACAAATTCGCGCCATCACGAAATGCGACTCCTCGCGAGTGGGCATGCGCGTTTTCTGCGCCTCACGCTCATCGATATCTGCTGCGGGCCGCCGGCGGATTCCTGACGTCGTCTTTCTGAATCTCTAGTCGGACGCCAGCGCCACCACGCGCCGTGGCGGGCTTGGGTGATTTTAGAAAACCGACCGCACGCATTCCGCGGAGCCGCGCGCCTGTGGCTCACGCAACCGTCAGGCAACCACCACTTAGACTAACAAAACTTCCCTATGGGCTTTGGCCATTCACATAAGAAGAAAAATGCCGCGCGCCGGGTGCGCTCGGTTACGAAAGAAGCGCAGCACGATCTTGCGCACCTCGAAGGCAAGGATCATCACGACGCCGCCGGACACGGCTTTCTGCCGGGCGTGCATCACCACGCGGAGCACGGACAGCCTTATCCACACTTACCCAGCTCGCATCATCCGCATCCGGCGCATCCGATGGGTTATCCGTGGGCGCCGGTCGAACACACCGACTACAGCCGCCCCGGCCATGTGCCGCCGGGGCATCCGCATCCGGAGACGTTTGACCCGGCACAGCGGCAGGGCGCGTGGGCGAAGTATCGCGAGGCGGAGCTTGGTCACAAAGGATGGAAGGAAGAGGTGGATCGCTGTCTCGAATACGGATTGGAAGCAGCGCCCTCGATCAAGGACCGCACCATCTCGACCTTTGCGCGCGGCGAGCTGCCGCACTTCGCCGGCATCAATACCTTCGCCAAGACGCATTATCTCGAAGATGTGAAGAAGGTGTCGCAGTTCGACGCGGCGTTTGTGGGCGTGCCGTTCGACATCGGCACGACTTACCGCAGCGGGACGCGTTTTGGCCCGCAGGCGATGCGGCGCATTTCGGCGCTCTTCGGCACTTACAACTACGAACTCGGCGTCGATCTGCGCGAGTCGCTGAAGATGTGCGACGTGGGCGACATATTCACGATCGCCAATATCGAAAAGGGCTTCGACCAGATCACGAAAGGCGTGGCGCATGTGCGCTCGAATGGCGTCTTTCCGATCATGCTTGGGGGCGATCACTCGATCGGTTACCCGGACGTGCGCGGGGTCGCGCCTTACATGGATGGACCGGTCGGCATCATTCACATCGATCGCCACGTCGATACGCAGGAGACGGACATGGATGAGCGGATGCACACGTGCCCGTGGTTTCACGCCACGAACATCCCGAACGCGCCGCCGATCAACCTCGTGCAACTCGGCATCGGGGGCTGGCAGGCTCCGCGGCCCGGCGTGCGCAGCGGCACCGCGCGCGGCAGCACCGTGCTCACGATCGAAGACATCGTGATGATGGGCGTGGACAAAGCCGCGGAGATCGCGCTCGACGTGGCCTGGAGCAATGGCGCGAAAGCCGTGTTCCTGAGCTTCGACGTGGACTCGCTCGACGCGGGCTTCGTGCCTGGCACCGGCTGGCCGGAACCCGGCGGCTTCCTCCCGCGCGAAGTGCTCCGCCTTCTCCGCCTCGTCGCGCGCGAAGGACTGTGCGGAATGGAGGTCGTCGAAGTCGCGCCGCAATACGACGTCGGCGACATCACCGGGCTCCTTGGCTGTCGCGCCATCATGGACGTGCTCGGGACGCTCGTGAACGAAGGCAAGCTCGGGAAGAAGCCCGCGACGCGGCTCCCGCCGCCGCCTTACTGGCCGCAGCGCAAGCCAGCAGCGGTCCGAAAGAAAAAGCGCAAACGCAAAACTCAATAACCCACCAACGCCAGCAACCACACTACCATGAAACTCCGCACCCTATTCATCGCCGCATTCGCCGCCGCGCTCGCCTTACCGGCCTTCGCTGAACCGCTCAAGATCGGTTACTCCGACTGGCCCGGCTGGACCGCGTGGGAGATCGCGAAGGAGAAAGGCATCTTCAAGAAACACGGCGTCGAGGTGAAGCTCGTCTGGTTTCCCATCTACACCGACTCGCTCACCGCGCTGAACACCGGCAAGCTGGACGCCAACTGCCAGACCTGGAGCGACACCATCCCGCCGCTCGCCGAGGGCATCAAACTCAAGGCCGTGCTCGTGAACGACAACTCCGCCGGAAACGACGGTCTCGTCGCGAAGAAGGAGTTCAAGAACGTGAAGGCGCTGAAGGGGAAGACCGTCGCGACGGAACTCGGCACGGTGGACCACTTCCTCCTGCTCCAGGCGCTCGCGAAGAACGGCATGACCGAAAAGGACATCGCGTACAAGAACATGACCGTCCCGGATGCGGCCGCCGCGTTCCGGCAGGGAAAACTCGATGCGGCGGTGATCTGGCAGCCTTCGCTCAATGACGTAATGAAGGAAGGGAAGGCGAACCTGCTCTTCACGTCGAAGGATGTGCCCGGCTTGATCCCGGACTTGCTCGTGTTTCAGGCGAAGACGGTCGCGAACCGCGCGGCCGACGTGCAGAAGGTGGTCAACGCGTGGTTCGACGTGGTCGAATTCATCGACAAGAACGAGGACGAGGCCGTGAAGATCATGGCGAAGGTCGTCGAGCAGAAGCCGGAGGATTATAAGGCCTTCCTGCCGGGGACGACGTTCTTCGATCTCAAGGCGAACGTGAAGGCATTCAAGAAGGACGAGGGAGATGTGCATTCGCTGTACGGCAGCGGAAAGGTGATCAGCGAATTCCTCGTGCAATCCGGGCTCATGAAGAAGGCGCCGGACTACGCCAGCGCGCTCGATGGGAGCTTCGTCGGTGCGGTGAAGAAGTAACTGCACCTCCCTGTGAACGCCGTCGCCAGCACTGCTCCGCCCATCACCGCGCCGCGCTCGCGCGCGCGGTTGTGGCGGCTGCGCCAGGATGTGCCGCGCGCGCTTTACTACAGCGCGGCCATCGCCGGATTCGGCACGGTGGTTGCCATCTGGTGGTGGCTCAGCCACTCGGGCGATGTCGAGTCGGCTTACCTGCCCACACCAGCGGTGGTGTGGGTGACGGCGGGCGAGTTGTTCCGCGACGAGGTTCTGTGGGGCGATCTGAAGATCAGTTTCTTCCGTGTCACCTCGGGCTTTCTGCTCTCGGCTGCGATCGGTGTGCCGCTGGGGATTTGGATGGGTTCGTTCAAGCTCGTCGAGGCCTTTATGCAACCGCTCACGGAGTTTATCCGCTACGTGCCGGTGCCGGCGCTCATCCCGATCCTGATGCTGCTCTTCGATCTCGGGGAACTCTCGAAGATCATGCTCATCTTCGTCGGCACCTTCTTCCAACTGGTGCTGATGGTGGCCGATGAGATTCGCCGTGTGCCTTACGACTTGCTGCAGGTCAGCTACACGCTCGGGGCGCGGCGGGGCGAGGCGATCAATCTCGTGCTGCGCCGCGCGGCCATGCCGGGGATCTTCGACGCGCTGCGGCTGTGCAACGGGTGGGCGTGGACTTATCTCGTCGTCGCCGAACTCATCGCGGCGAATGAAGGGCTCGGATATCGCGTGCTGAAGTTTTACCGCTTCGTGCAGACGCCGAAGATTTTCGTTTATCTCATCCTGCTCGGCGCGGTCGGCCTGCTCATTGACTTCGCTTTCCGCAAATTCAACCAGCGCCTCTTTCACTGGGCGGATACCACGAAGCGATGAAACTCGAAGTGCGCGAGCTGGAGAAAACCTATGCGGCGAAGCAGGGGCCGACGCAGGCGTTGCTGCCCACGTCATTCGAAGTGGGAGATGCGGAGTTCGTGAGCTTGGTGGGACCGTCGGGGTGTGGGAAATCGACGACGCTCTACCTGATCGCCGGACTCGACGATCCGACCGGTGGCGAAATCCTGCTCGATGGTGAGCGTGTCTCGGGACCGGGACCGGAGCGGGGAATGGTCTTTCAGAACTACACGCTCTTCCCGTGGCTCACCGTCGAGGAGAACGCGAAGTTTGCCTTCCGGCTCGAGACCAATTGCGACTATACGCGCACCTCCAGCGAGGTGATGTCCGACATCGGGCGCGCCTATTCTCTGCTCGATCTCATGGGGCTGACGAAGTTCTACCATTCGTATCCGCGCGAGCTTTCCGGCGGGATGAAACAGCGTGTCGCCATCGCGCGCGCCCTCACCGCCAAGCCGAAGGTGCTGCTCATGGATGAACCCTTCGGCGCGCTCGATGCGCAGACACGCGAGGAGATGCAGGAGGTGCTGTTGCTGCTCAGCCGGCATGAGCGGATCACGACGCTTTTCGTCACGCACGACGTCGAGGAGGCGATCTATCTTTCCACACGCATCCTCGTTTTCTCCGGGCGACCGGGCCGCATCCTGAGGGAAATTCATGTTCCGTTCGGCGTCGATCGCCCGCCGGAAATCAAGCAGTCGCGCGAATTCTTCGACCTGAAGCGGGAGCTGCTCGGCCTGCTCGCCCACAGCCGCTCACCGGGTCTGGACCGCGACGAATTGCTGCGCAAACTCGTTGCTCGCACTTGATCACCGCGTTACCTAAAAACCCACACCTCGAAAATGAAATACACCGCACACCGCACCCTCACCCTCGCCGCCGCCGTCCTGCTTCCGAGCCTCGCGTCCGCGCATCCGGGCCACTCCGCCTTCGATGCCCTCGCAGGGCTGCCCCACGCCGGGCATGAGGCGGAATATGCCGTCTTTTTCGTCGCGGCCTCCCTGGTGATCGCCGTGGCCGTTCGCGCCTGGAAGAACGTGCGGGAGTAGTGCGCGCCCGTGCATCTCGCGCCTCGCGAAACGGAGAAGCTCCTCATCGTCGTCGCCGCCGATCTCGCGCGGCGGCGGCAGGCGCGCGGGCTGAAGCTGAACTACCCGGAGTCCGTGGCGATCATTGCTTACGAGATCATGGAGGGCGCGCGCGACGGGCGCAGCGTGGCCGATCTCATGAGCCACGGGACGACCATCCTGAAGCGGAGCGACGTGATGGAAGGCGTGCCGGAGATGATCCATGACGTGCAGGTGGAGGCGACGTTTCCTGACGGCACCAAGCTGGTGACCGTTCACAATCCGATCCGATGAACATCGAACACCGAACACCGAACATCGGACATCGAAGGGTACACTTCGGGCGATGGGTTCGTGCCGGTTCGCGGATCTTCACTTCGATGTTCGATGTTGGGCGTTCGATGTTCGACGTTCTTCCGAAGCGATGATTCCCGGCGAAATCATCCCCGCAGATGGCCCGGACCTCGAAGCAAACGTCGGCCTTGCGACGCTGCGCATGGAGGTCGCGAACATCGGCGACCGCCCGATCCAGGTCGGCAGCCACTACCATTTCTACGAGACGAATACCGCCCTGCGTTTCGATCGCGAAGCGGCACGCGGCTTTCGCCTCAACATCCCGGCCGGCACGGCGGTGCGTTTCGAGCCGGGTGATACCAAGGAGATCGAGCTCGTGGCCCTCGGAGGAAAGCGGGAGGTCTTTGGCTTTCAGGCCAGGGTCAATGGCCCCCTCTCTCCATGAAAACAAACCGCTACCGTTGTCCGCTCACAGCGTCCCGTTCGTAGGCCGACTGCCTGATGCCAGAGGGGCGCGCGGCGGGCGAATCCTGCGTGGCTGCAGAGATTGAGGTTCCGCCGGGGGAAAGGCCGGCGGAAAGCGCGTCGCGAGCCCTCGGAAATCGGCAGTCTGGAGAGAGCCGCTCCGGTGCAGCTTCCCATCTCATTTCTCGACGATCGCTGGCCCCGGACTACAGTGGCCCCTCATGAGCGCGATCCTTGAACTGCCCGAAGCCCGTCCGCTGGTGGCACGCCTGACGGTGGAGGAGTTTCACCGCAGCGCCGAGCTGGGCATCTACGGCAAACGCGCGGAACTCATCCGCGGAATCGTCTTTGAAAAATCACCTGTGACCGCCCTTCATCGCAAACTCAGCAAACGGCTCTACGATCATTTGAGGGATCTGCGTCTCGCGGGCCATGTCGTCTTTCACGAATCGCCGCTCACCTTGCGCGACTCCGAGCCGCTGCCCGATGTGGCGGTGGTCGCCGGGGAGGATGCGGACTTCGATCGGCAGCATCCGACGACGGCGCAGCTCGTGATCGAGGTAGCAGTCACGAGCGTGGCCTTCGATCGCGAGAATGCGCAGCTCTTTGCCGAGGCCGGCGTGCCGGAATACTGGATCGTGCTCGCCGAGAAGCAGCAGGTGGAAGTCTATCTGCGCCCCGAGGCGGGAGAGTACCGCGAGCGGCGGCTTTACTCGGGTGCGGAGTCTCTGGAATGCGGCGCGGTCCCGGCCATCCGCCTCGCTCTGCCGATCCTTTTCGCGTAAAGTGACGCCTCGGCGAACGCAGAGCGACCGGCGGCTTTTCACGGCCGGCTCACCCGCAGGCGCATGAAGCGCCCGCGATTGCCTGCTTCCAGGATGGGCACGGTGACGTGGGCCTCGATCTCCTGCACGGTGCCGTCGTCGCTCACCAGGGTCTGCGTCACGCCGGTATTCCACGGGGCCCTGAGGTCGGCGGTCCAGTCCACCTGAAACTCGATGCCATCGAGCACCGCGGCTTTCGCGCGGCGATAGGTGAGTGTCAGCACGTCGCTCGGCGGAGTCCCGCCCAGGATCGCGCGGGAGAAGACGTGGACCGGATCCTGGGGAATGCTCGCCTGCGTCGGGTCGCGGAGCAGGGCAAATTCCAGCAGGTTTTCCAGCCCGTCGAAATCGAAGTCATTGGTATCCGCCCCGTTGCCGGTGTTGGCGGAGCTGCCGAAGTAAAGCTGCCGCCATGCCTCCAGCCGCGTCAGGCCAGTGGCGGTGAGCGTGATGACAAAGGGATTTTCATCCGCGTCGTTGCTCGCCAGTTGCAGGGAAAAATTCTTCGGACCAGGCGTGGCCGGAGTGAAGGTGACGGTGAAGGTGGTGCTCCCGCCCGGTCCGGGCACGGGTGCGGTCGGCGCGGCGGTCACGGAGAATTCGTTTTGTCCGGCGGGGAAGACGGAGGTGCCGAGGCCAGTCAGATCGGCGTCGCCAGTATTGCGGATGGTAAAAGTGCGCGCACTCGAGCCGCCGGGCGCCACTTCCCCGAAATGGACCGCGCCCACGCCGCTCGTGAGCACGTTGCCGGCTGGCTGTTCGACGACGAGCTCGGGCGCGGGGGGCGCAAACGCCAACAGCGTCTCAAGCAACCCCGCGCTGCCATTGCCCAAGCCGCCCGGCACCCGACCGCGGGCGCGGAGCTGCCCGCT
>JBGSYE010000572.1:0-13222 GCA_041751075.1 Chthoniobacteraceae bacterium | reverse complement strand
GTCTTCATCGGGCGGAAGATCGAGGATGAGCAGCCCATCGACGCCCGCCGCTTCCGCGTCGCGGTGAAACTCCGCGAACCCGTAGCGGTAGATGGGATTCATGTACGTATAGAGCACGATCGGGAGCTGCGACCGCTCCCGGATCGCCCGCACGCAATCGAGCACGCCATGCACCGTGGTGCCGGCGGCGAGTGCGCGGGTGGCGGCGAGTTGATTGACCACGCCATCGGCCAGCGGATCCGAGAAGGGCACCCCCAGTTCGAGGATATCGACCTCCGCTTCCTCGAAAGCCCACGCCAGTTCCCGCGTCGCTTCGAGCCGCGGATCGCCCGCGGAGATGTAGGCCACGAGCGCCTTGCGCCCCGCGGCGCGGAGCCCGGAGAATTTCTGGTCGATGCGATTGGGCATGGGAGGGCGAGGGTGTAGCGGAAAGAGAAAAAATCCCAAGCCCCAAGCACCAAGCGCCAAAGAAACTCCAAACCTCAAGAGAATTGGCGCGGCTCGGTGCTTCTCTGGTGCCTGGTGCTCGGGATTTTTTCCCCCGTGCGGCGCGGTTCCGGGCGTGACACACTGCGCCCCGATGACTGCCACGCTGAAGATCAACGAAATCTACGAGTCCATCCAGGGCGAGAGCTCCTGGGCGGGCTGGCGGTGCGTCTTTGTCCGGCTCACCGCGTGCGACCTGCGCTGCACCTACTGCGACACCGAGTACGCCTTCTACGAGGGGAAAAAGCGCGCTGTCTCCGAGATCGTTGCCGAGGTGCTCCTCACCGAGTGCCCGCTCGTCGAGATCACCGGCGGCGAGCCGCTCCTGCAAAAGAACGTCCACCCGCTCATGACCGCGCTCTGCGACGCCGGACGCACCGTGCTCATCGAGACCAGCGGCGCGCACGACATCGGGCCGATCGATCCGCGCGTGCATCGCATCATGGACCTGAAGACGCCCGGCAGCGGCGAATGCGCGCGCAACCTTTGGAGCAACATCCCGCTCCTCCAAAAGCGCGACGAGGTGAAGTTCGTGATCGGTTCGCGCGAAGACTACGAGTGGTCGCGCGACCGTGTCCGCGAGCACGACCTCGCCGCGCGCTGCGGTGGCGTGCTCTTCTCCCCGATCTTTGGTCGCATCGAGCCGCGCGAGATCGTGGACTGGATCGTGGAGGACAAACTGCCTGTGCGTTTCCAGCTCCAGATGCACAAATTCATCTGGGATCCGAAGCAGAAGGGCGTGTGAGCGATTGCGGATTGCGGATCGCGCACCGGGCGTCGAAAGTCCGCGCCCTGAATTGCCAATGAAAGTTCGCCTCACCAAGGATTTCACCTTCGAAGCCGCGCAGACGCTGCCTTCGGCGCCTGAAGGACACAAGTGCCGGCGCATGCACGGCCACAGCTTCAAGGTCGAGGTGTCGGTCGAAGGCGACGTCGATCCGGCGACCGGTTGGTTTTACGATCATGCCGTCATCGGTCGCGCGATGCGTCCCCTCGTCGAGCGGCTCGATCATTCCTACCTCAATGAAATCGAGGGTCTGGAGAATCCGACGATCGAAAACATGGCCGCGTGGTTCTGGCGGCAGCTCGCCCCGCAATGCCCAGGGCTGTGCGAGATCGTCATCCACGAGACGCCCACGGCACGGTGCAGCTATCGTGGTGCGTGATGCGGAGACTCTTCGATTGGCAAGGTGCGGCCGGCTGTCTAGCCTCCGCCCGCTTATGAAACGCCTCCTCGCGCTCGTCCTCGCCACCCTCGCCCTCAATGCCTGTGAAAAGCATGAGGCTGCGGATCTGCCGGAGGAATTCCGCAATCGCGGACAGCACGATGCGAAAGCGGAGCCGGCGCCAGACCATGGTAGCGCGCCCTCGGGAGCGACCTCGCCTTCGCCGCACTGACCGGACATCCGCAGACCATGAGCGAGCGCCCACGCAGCCATCGCACTTGGGGGTGGGCGCGTCTCCGGTCCTTCGCGGATGCGGCCGCGGGACTCCGGCGTGTGCTCGTGTCGCAGGCGAACGCGCAGATCCACTTTGCCGCCACGCTGGTCGTCGTCGGTGCGGGATTTTTCTTCGGCCTCACTCGGATCGAGTGGGCGCTCGTCGTCGCCGCGATCGCGCTGGTGTGGACCGCCGAGGCCGTGAATACGGCCATCGAAAGTGCGATCGACCTCGTTTCGCCGACCGAGCATCCGCTCGCCGGAAAGGCGAAAGACGCCGCCGCGGGTGCCGTGCTCGCCGCCGCGATCGGTGCAGCGATCGTCGGCGTCTGCGTCTTCGGGCCGAAGATCGCCGCCTGGCTCGGGTGATGGGAAGGGCGGCTTTCCAGCCCCCCGCCTCGTCACGCCGAGAGCGCGTGCTCGGAGTGTGATCGCGCGGCATTCGGAGGAATGCGTAGCAACGCGTTGCGCGACGAACTCTTCGACGCGGAGACCCGCCGGGTGCGCGGTCAGCAGCTCCACCTCATCGGACGCATGGCCGCTCCGCACTGGTATTGCCGGAAGCTGGATCGCTTTGAGATGATCCGCCCGAAGCAACCCCGACCCCCAATGAACGTCATCCTCGCTCTCGACCAGGGCACCACCAGTTCCCGCGCCATCGTCTTCAATCGCGACGGCGGCATTGTGGCCGTCGCGCAGCAGGAGTTTCGGCAGATCTTTCCGCAGGCCGGCTGGGTGGAGCACGACGCGAATGAAATCTGGCAGACGCAGCTCGACGTAGCTCGCGCGGCGCTGGCGAAGGCGGAAGTGAAAGCCGCGGACGTCGCGGCGATCGGCATCACCAATCAGCGCGAGACCGCCGTGCTGTGGGATCGCAAAACGGGCGAGCCGATCGGCAATGCCATCGTGTGGCAGGATCGGCGGACGGCGGGATTTTGCGATGAGCTGAAAGCGGCGGGCCATGGGGACACGATCCAGCAGCGATCGGGGCTCGTGATCGACGCCTACTTCTCCGGGAGCAAAGTGCGGTGGATGCTCGACCACATCCCCGGTGCTCGCGAGCTGGCGGAGCTCGGCGAGCTGGCCTTTGGCACCATCGACTCGTGGCTCGTGTGGAAACTCACCGGCGGGACGCAGCACCTCACGGATGTGACCAATGCCTCGCGCACGATGTTTTACAATCTGCGCACCGGAGCGTGGGACGATGAGCTCTTGCGCATCCTCGACGTGCCCCGCGCGGTGCTCCCGGAGGTGCGTTCGTCGAGCGAAGTGTATGCGGAGACGGCGACGGGCCTGTTCGATGCGCCGATCAAGATCGCGGGCATCGCGGGCGATCAGCAGGCGGCGCTCTTCGGGCAGAATTGCTTCACGCGCGGCCTCGCGAAGAATACCTACGGCACCGGCTGCTTCATGCTCATGAACATCGGCGCAGAGCCGCAAATCTCGCGGCACAAACTGCTGACCACGGTGGCGTGGAAGCAAGGCGGGCAGACGGATTTCGCGCTCGAAGGCAGCGTCTTCATCGGCGGCGCCGTCGTGCAATGGCTGCGCGACGGCCTCGGGATCATCCAAGCCTCCGCCGACGTCGAGCGACTCGCGGCGACGGTGCCCGATTGTGGCGGCGTGTATTTCGTGCCGGCCTTTGCGGGACTCGGCGCGCCGCACTGGGATCAATATGCGCGCGGCACGATCACCGGCCTGACGCGCGGCACGACCGCCGGCCACCTCTGCCGCGCCGCTCTCGAAGGGGTCGCCTTCCAGGTCGCCGACATTCTCGAAGTGATGAAGCAGGACAGCGGTATCGCGATGGACGGCCTGCGCGTGGATGGCGGCGCGTGCGCGAACGATCTGCTCATGCAATTCCAGGCCGACCTCCTGCAAGTCCCGGTGGTGCGTCCGAAGGTGATCGAGACCACCGCCCTCGGCGCCGCGTATCTCGCCGGACTCGCCGTCGGTTTCTGGCAGAGCCGGGAGGAAGTGCAGCGTGCGTGGCAGGTCGAGCGCACCTTCGAGCCGCAGCTCAGTGCCGACGCCGTCTCGCACCGCCGCGCCCGGTGGAAGGAAGCGCTCAGCCGCGCTGGCGATTGGGAAGAGCACTCGACGCTGAAAGGCGCCGCGACCCCGTGAAGGACGCCCGGTCGAAATTTCTGCGCGATGGTGAGTGGCAGGCGCCATCGGTTCCCTTTATGAAAACATCACCCACTCGTTTCCTGGCCGTTTTGCTGTTGCTTCGTGCGGCCGGTGTGGCGGCTTCGCTCGATCCTTTGCCGCTCGCGGACTCCGTGCAGATCCAGGAAGACATCGTCATAGAAACAAAAGCACCTCCCGCGGGGCTCGTAGTGCGCGGCCACCTCGGTCTGGTCTCGGTGGAAGCGCTCGATGGCCAGGTCGTGCATCGCACCAAGACGCGCATCCTCGAGACGCGTGCGACGATCACGCCCGGCGGCGATTACCTGCTCCTCTTCCCCGAGGGCGATCATTACGCGAAGAGCAAGGGCGAGAAGATGAACACGATGCTCGCTTATCGTTCATCGGACCAAGGCCGGTCGTGGCAGGGGCCGTCCGTCGCCTTCGACATTCCTTACAGCCAGCATGGCTTCATCCCGCTGATCCCGCGCGGCACGCAGCGCATTTACGCTTTTGGCACGCAGCCCATCCCCGGCAAATGGACGCACGAGAATGGCCAGCGAGAGAATGCCCCGATCGGCTACCGCTGGTCCGACGATGACGGCCACACCTGGTCCGAGGTGAAGCTCATCGAGCCGCTCAACGATCCCGGCTTTCGAGGGATGTCCGTGATGCGCATGACGGAGACCGATGCGGGCACCTGGTTGCTCGGCTCGCACCTCGCGGACTGGTCGGTCAAGCCGTTCAAGACGATGCAATATCTGCTGCGTTCCGAAGATCGCGGCCAGACGTGGACCGTGCTGCCCGGCGCGCGTCCGCACGGCTGGACCGCCGAGGGTTTCGACCGCATGGACGAAGGCCGCCCGCTCAATCTCGGCGGCGGGCGGGTGCTTTTCATGTCCCGCACGCCGGCGGGAAAACTTTTCACCGCATGGAGTGCGGACGATGGCAAGACGTGGACGAAACCCGCGCCGAGCAGCCTCGTGCATCCCGACGCGCCGCCGATGCTTTTCCCACTAGCGGATGGCAAAACACTCGTCGCTTTTCATCACAACAAAGTGCCTCCGCAGAAGACGCGCGAACTTACCGATCAAGCCGCCACGATGAGGGTGCGCTCGGAGGTTTGGGTCTCCACCTCCAGCGACGAAGGGCACACCTGGAGCGAGCCGCGGTTTGTTTTTGCGAATGCCGTGCAGTCCCTCCACGCCGTCAGCGGTTTCAATTACCAATGCTCGTATCTCGACATGTTCGAGCAGGACGGCGTCCTGCATCTCTTCCTCCCGCACCGCTGGCAGCAAGTGCTGCATCTCACGATCAAGACATCGGCCCTCGCGACGCTGCCGGTCCAGGCGGAGTTGCTAACGAGCGCGGCCCGGTAATGGCATGAAGCCGCACCGCCCCGCACTGCGCCCAATCCTGCTGCTGCACAGTATCCCATGCCCGCCTCCCTCCGACTCCACGGCCTCGTCGCCGCCACTCATACCCCGTTCCATCCAGACGGTTCGCTAAACCTCGATGTCGTCGAGAAGCAAGCCGCCATGCTGCAAAACGATGGCGTAGGCTACGCTTTCATCGGCGGCACGACCGGCGAGTCCAGCTCCCTCACGCTCGAGGAGCGACTGAAGCTCGCCGCACGTTGGAGTGAAGCTACTCGTGGCGCGGCATTGAAAGTCATCACCCATGTGGGTGCCCACTGTCTCGATGACGCCGCAACGCTCGCCGCACGAGCTCAGGAACTCGGGGCATGCGCGATCAGTGCGCTCGCACCCTCGTATTTCAAACCTGGCAACACCGCGGCGCTCGTGGACTGCATGGCAAAGATCGCCGCCGCCGCGCCGGACTTGCCTTTCTACTACTACGAGATCCCGACGATGACGGGCATCGGCCTTTCGCCTTCGGACTTTCTCAGCGCTGCCGAGGAGCGCATTCCAAACCTCGCTGGAATCAAATTCACCAGCAGCAACCTGATGGAGTATCAGCTCTGCCGCAGCCACTCAGATGGACGTTTCGACATCCCCTTCGGCTTCGATGAAATGCTGCTCGCGTCGCTCGCACTCGGAGCCACTGGAGCGGTCGGCAGCAGCTACAACTTCGCCGCGCCGATCTATCTGCGGGTGATGAAAGCCTTTGCCGCCAACGATCTGGAGACCGCGCGCGCCACGCAATTTCGCGCCGTGCGTTTGATCAAGTTGCTGGCTTCGTATGGCTACATGGCCGCCGCCAAGGCCGTCATGGAAATGCGCGGCGTCAGCGTCGGTCCCCCACGTCTGCCAAACACCAGCCTCACTCCCGGGCAGCAAGACCAACTCCGCTCCGAACTCGATCGACTCGGCTTCTTCGATTGGCTGTGAAGCTCGGCATTGCCCTCCTCGGCCGAACGGGGCGGCGACCCCGGAACCCGCGGCACCTGCGTCCGAGCAACGCTCAGCGTTTGCAACAAGTGGGCGATGGAGTCCCAGCCGGGCCATCCGTGAGTCACCCGGTCTCCAGCAGTTGAAGGGCGCCACCGCTCCCAGCAATATTTCACGCCCGAGCTTTGCGCCGCAGTGCGGCGTGGCTACCTCTGTCCGGACTATGAATCGCGACGCTTCCCTCCAGCGTATCGTCGAACGGCGCGAGCGGTGGGACATTGCCGTGGTCGGCGGCGGCGCGACTGGCGTGGGCATCGCGGTGGATGCGGCGTCGCGCGGCTATCACGTCGTGCTGGTGGAGCAGAGCGACTTTGGGAAAGGCACCTCGAGCCGCTCGACCAAGCTCGTGCATGGAGGCGTGCGCTATCTTCAACAGGGCAACATCTCGCTCGTCATGGAGGCGCTGAAAGAGCGCGGGTTGCTGCTGCGCAATGCGCCGCATCTCGTCCATGATCTCCCTTTCATCGTGCCGAACTATGCGTGGTGGGAGACGCCCTTCTACGGCATCGGGATGAAAGTGTACGATCTGCTGGCGGGGCGTTACGGCTTTGGCCGCTCTCAGGTGCTCTCTCGCGAAGAGACCCTCGCGCACATCCCAACGCTCTCGCAGGATGGGCTGCGCGGCGGGGTGCTCTATCACGACGGGCAATTCGACGACGCACGGTTGCTCGTCGATCTCGCCAGCACGGCGACGGAGCACGGCGCGTGTCTGCTCAATTACGCGCGCGTCACCGCACTGGAGAAAGGCGGCGACGGCTTCCTGTGCGGGCTCACCTTCCGCGACGAAGAGACGGGCGCGACGCACACGCTGCCCGCGCGCTGCGTCATCAATGCGACCGGCCCCTTCTGCGACGGACTCCGCGCGGTGGATGATCCGGAGGCAAAGCCGATGCTCGCGCCGAGCCAGGGCGTTCACATCGTGCTGCCGCGCGCGTTTCTCCCCGGCGACGCCGCGATCATGGTGCCGCACACGCGCGACGGGCGCGTCATGTTTGCCATCCCGTGGCACGGGCACGTCGTCGTCGGCACCACGGATACGCCGATCTCGGATTGCCCGCTCGAACCATCGCCGCTCGCGCACGAGATCGACTTCATCCTCGAAACCGCATGCGACTACCTCACGCAGCGACCCACCCGCGCCGACATCCTCAGTGTCTTCACCGGCATCCGTCCGCTGGTGAAAACGGGCGAAGTGGAAAACACCGCGGCGCTCTCTCGCGATCACACCATCCAGATTTCCGGCTCGGGCCTCCTCACGATCACGGGGGGAAAGTGGACGACGTATCGCCGCATGGCCGAGGACGCCGTGGATCATGCCATCGTGCTCGGCCATCTCGAAGAACGCCCCTGCGTGACGCGCGAGCTGCGCATCGCCGATCGCGGGCATCGCGAAGTGCGGGGCTTTGCGCAGCACGAGATGGCGCGCACCGTCGAGGACGTGCTCGCGCGCCGCACCCGCACGCTTTTCCTCGATCACGGAGCCGCGCTCGCGCAGGCGCCGGAAATCGCGCGCGTGCTCGCGGAGGAGCTTGGTCGAGATGAGGCGTGGCAGCAGTCGCAGCTTGCCGCTTTCCGCGAGACCGCCGCACACTTCGCGCCTCCTCCATAAACGCTTTGCAGTAATATCGCGGCACGACGGTGACCGGGGAGCGCGTCCGTCCCGGGCGCCCTCCATCAGCTCCTGCTCGTGTCGCACGACGATGCCTTCGATGGGAAAACCGAGCACGCCGTGCTGTGCAGGAAGACCACCGCGGGGACGGGCGTGGAGAACTGAGGGGAGCTACGCCGTGCCGAAGTAGCGGTCGCCGGCGTCGCCGAGGCCGGGGACGATGTAGGCGCGTTCGTCGAGGCCGGAGTCGATCGCGGCGGTGAAGATCCGCACATCGGGATGCGCGGTGCGCAACTGGCTGAGGCCCGCGTCGCAACTCACCAGACACACGAAGCGGATGCGCGTGGCGCCAGCTTCCTTGAGCCGCGCGACGGCGGCGGTGGCGCTCCAACCGGTGGCGAGCATGGGATCGACGAGGAGCACGTCGGCCTCGGCGAGGTGGGGAGGGGCTTTGAAGTAGTAACTCTCGGGCCGCAGCGTGCGCTCATTCCGAAACATGCCGATGTGTGCCACGCCGGCTTCACCGAGCAGGTCGAGCATCCCCGCGACGAGACCGAGGCCGGCGCGCAGGATCGGAGCGATGACCAGCGGGCGCGCGAGCGTGGCGCCTTCAAATGGCGCGAGCGGGGTGTGGATCGCGAGCGGCCGGGTGGTGAGATCGCGCGTGGCTTCAAAGACCATGAGCGTCGCGAGTTCATTGAGCCGCGAGCGGAAGTCCTCGGCGCCGGTGGCCACGTCTCGCAGTTGCGTGAGTTTCACCCGGATGAGCGGATGGTCGATGACGGTCACTCCGGCGGGAGTTTCGAGGCTCATGGGGGCCGGTTATCGCAGAATCGGCCCGGGGAGCAAAGGGCAATGGCATCGGGCGACGCCCCGGAGCGGATTTGTTGCGGCTGTGTGCGGCGTTGATTTCCGGAGGCGACGCGGCGAGCTTCACTGCCGTGAAATTGTGTCGTGTCCTGTTCGTTTTCTTCTTCATTGCCGCTCAACTGGCGATCACCGGCCTGTGCGTGGAGAAGAAGCGCTTCATCCTTTACGCCACCTTCCTGAGCGATACACCGGTGGAACTCTCGGACGGTTCCCGCTGGATGATGGATCGCGGCGACAGCTTTCCGATTCTCATGTTCAAGGAGCAGCAGACCGTGGCCGTGCTCCAATTCGCCGGCACGCAATTCTTTACCGAATCGAGCCGGGTGAAGATCACGCCCGGAGAAGAGGTGACGCCGGAAATGGTGGCAAACTACCGCCGCAACGTGGAGGGCTACGTGGAAGGGAAATCGGTGAAGATCCTGCAGGAGCTAAAGCCGGAGAAGCAGGAGCCAAAGGCGAAGAAGGGGAAGACCGCGAAGACGGAGAAGTAGTCAGGAACCAGTCGTCCGACCGCGGACCCAGGTTGACGCGCGAGGCGGCGTCGCTTAGCCAGCGTGCCGCATGTCCGATTCTCTCCAGCTCTACGTCAAAACCTGGTGCCCGTGGTGTGTGAAGGCGCAGAGCTGGCTCGATGCGCGCGGGTATCGCTACGAGCTGCTGGATGTGGAGGCGGACCGCGCGATCATGGCCGAAATGGTGCGCCGCTCCGGTCAGCACCGCTGCCCGACCCTGGTCGTCGGTGACCTCGTGCTGCCCGACTTTGGGCCGGATGAACTTGAAGTTTTCCTGAAACAGCACCACATCACGCCTGCGGTGGCGGGAAGTGCCAAGGTTCAGGATCCAAATTCGAGGTAAGTTTTAAGAGTGAGGATTCGAGCTTCAGAGGCGCCCGCGAGCAGTTACCACTCCCTTGAAATTTCTCCCCTTGGAATCTGAGCCTTACCTGGAATTTAGTACCTGGAGCTTGGAACTTCCTCAATGCGGCGCCCCCCGCCTCCGCGCCCTGACCGCCCCCACATGCTCCAAAATCTCCTGCTGATCTTCGGTGTCGCGCTGCTCAGCATGGCGCTGCGGACGTTTCGCTCGGTATTCCTGCAGAAGCTGGGCATCCTGGGCATCCTCGCGACTTCGTTTCTCATCGGCTGGCTCTTCAGCGGCTACGTCCTCGTCGGACTCTTCTGCGCCAGCACCTGGCTCCTCCTGCCCTGGCTGGAGATCCTCACCCGCGTGCGACGGCTCACGCTGCCGGTCGAGAAAAGCCTCCGGCCAAAGACTCCGCCAAACAGCGAGGTCTTTCCGACGCTCGATGAGATCACGGGGGAGGTGGAAGGGCGGGACTTTGTCCACGTCGAGGACGCCGGGTGGGAGTGGGAGGATTACTCGCAGTTCTTCCGCATCTTTTACAACGCGACCGATCGCACCCAGTGCGCGATCTGTCTCATCGATCAAAACAACGCCGCATTTTACTATCTGAGCATCTCGTCCCGCGCAAAGAATGGCGTGATCTGGACGACGTGGAATTACCCCTTCAGCTACAGCCTGAAGCTCGTGCCCGCCTGGCGCGTGAACCGGCTGCGCGGCGATCACTCCTTCATCGACACCTACGACAGCCACCGCGATTTCCTGCGGAAAAATGGAGTCATCGCGCCCGATCTCGAGGAGCTCGATGCGGAACGCATCCAGGAAGAAATCCAGAAGGATCTGCGCTCACAGATCGCGCACAACATCGCGGCCGGGGTGCTGACGCAGAACGACGCCGGCCAGGTCCGCTACTCGTGGCGCGGGATGTTTTTCATCTGGTTCCAGTTTCTGCGGGATCTGGTGCGACTGGGGTGAGTCGGAGTGACAAGGGACGGCCAGTTCCTTATCCTCATCATCTTCATCCTCATCCTCATCTTCATCGTTCCGGTCTTGGGATGATGAAGATGAGGATGAGGATGAGGATGAAGAGAAGCCTCCGCCATCCTCCGCCCGGCCTATGACCCCCACCACTTCCCCCACCATCGACCAGGTCATGGTCGAGGAGCGCGCCGCCGCTTTCACCAAGCGCAGCATCAAGGCGGACGCGAAACTTGCCGGGCTGAAGACTGTCGTCTCGATGATGGATCTCACCACGCTCGAGGGGAAGGATACGCCGGGCAAGGTGGCGTATCTCTGCCGCAAGGCGATCCAGCCCGCGGAACCGCGCTTCGGCGTGCCGAGCTGCGCGGCGGTATGCGTGTATCCGAATCTCGTGCGGGCGGCGAAGACGTTCGTCGGCGACTCGGGTGTAAAAGTCGCGAGCGTGGCGACGGCGTTTCCGAGCGGGCAGAGTCCGCTGCGGATCAAACTCGAAGACACCCGGCGCGCGGCGGGCGACGGCGCGGATGAAATCGACATGGTCATCGATCGCGGCGCTTTCCTCGCCGGAGAACATGCGCGTGTGGCCGACGAGATCGCGCGGGTGAAAGAGGCCTGCGGGGCTGCGCACCTGAAGGTGATCCTCGAGACGGGCGAGTTGCAAACTTATGACAATGTGCGCATCGCCAGTGACCTCGCGATGCGCGCCGGGGCGAATTTCATCAAGACCTCGACCGGCAAGGTCGCGCCCGCCGCAACGCTGCCGGTCACGCTCGTGATGCTCGAAGCGATCCGCGATTACTTCTACGAAACTGGCATCCGTATCGGCATGAAGCCCGCGGGCGGCATCCGCACCGCGAAGGAGTCGCTGGCGTATCTCGTGATGCTCGCCGAGACGCTGGGCGACGACTGGCACACGCCGGGTCTATTCCGCTTCGGCGCGAGCACGCTGGCGAATGACGTGCTCATGCAAATCGCGAAACTCGCCGATGGGCGCTACCAGAGCGCGGACTACTTTTCGCTGCCGTAGTCTACTTCATCTGGCGATACCGCAGCGGCGAGTAGCCGGCGGCGAGCATCTCGACGGCATTCCGCTCGCTCATGCGCACGCGGCTGAAGGGCTCGGCTTCGTAGCAGACGAAGCGCGTGCGGGATTCGTCGCTCCAGCGGAGGAAGAGGACGACGTGGCCGCCGGGTTGATTCAGCACGTCGCCGGGGCGCAATTCCGCGAGTGAGCCGAGGCGCCTGCAGAGCGCGGGCAGGGAGCTGGTGGATTGCTTGTCGCTGAGCTGCCAGCAGCGCGAGATAAAGCCGGAGCAATCGAGCCCCACCGCCGCCGCGCTCACCGCCGCGCCGCCCTTTCGCCGCTTCTCCGCATTGTAGAGATCGCCCGCCGCTTTCCCCCCACGGATGCCACGCTCGAAGCTCTCGATCGTGTCAAAGCCGCCCCATTTGTACGGCACGCCTGCATACGGCCTCGCAGGTTGCCAGAGGTCGGGATTGCCGGTGCTGCGATCCGGAGTGCGCACTGCGATACCGGCGGAATCCTTTCCGTGCAGGATATTGGCCTGCGAGGGTGTCCAGCGGTGCTCGGCAAACGACGCGGCGATCGCGACCGCCTGCGCCCGGGTGATCGGCGCAGCCTGCGCAGTGGCGAGACCGAGCGCAACGGCGGTGAGGGAGAGGAGGAGCGTGGGCAGGGTGCGAAGCATGGCGCGGACTTTTCCCCACGGGGTAGAGGAGGGCAAAGGCAAAGACGGCGAGTCGTAGCGCCGTGTTCCGCCATTTATTTTTTGGATGTCCGTGGTCGTGGCGCAGCACGCGTGCATGGCTCGTCCCAGCGTTCCATCCCCCCGCGCACCCTGAAATCTCCCTGGCTCGCCCTAGTGCTCTCGGCTGGTGCCCTGCCCGCATCGGCGACTTCTACGCGACGAGCGGGGAGCGCGCGGCTCGGGTTTCTGCTGTAGCCCTACCCGCCGACTTCCGCCTTCGCCTCGGCGGCGAGCGCGGTGGAGAGGTAGCGCTCGCCGGTCGAGCAGGCGATGGTGACGATGGTTTTGCCCTTATTCTCGGGGCGCTTCGCCACTTCGATCGCCGCCCACACATTCGCACCGCTACTGATGCCCACGAGCATCCCCTCCTCCTTCGCGAGCCGTCGGGCCATCGCAAAGGAGTCATCGTTCGACACCTTCACGCACTCGACGATCTGCGGATTTCCAGCGCTGTCTTTGAGGTGCAAATTATTCGGCACAAATCCCGCGCCGGTGCCCTGGATCTTGTGCGGTCCCGGCTTCACTGGCTCGCCCTTGAGCGTCTGAGTGATGACCGGTGAATCCGCAGGCTCGACCGCGATCGCCTGGAAGGACGCCTTGCGCGCTTTGATCACCTCGACGCAACCGGTGATCGTCCCACCCGTGCCCACCGCCGCGACGACGATATCG
>JBGSYE010000571.1:0-2767 GCA_041751075.1 Chthoniobacteraceae bacterium | reverse complement strand
GCACGCTCCGTGCGGCGCTCGCGACGCCGGTCGGCGGCGCTTCGCCCGCGCCGGAGACGATGATCGATCTGCACACGGTCGGTTTCGATCTCGCACCGATCGGGCGCGCTGCGCTCGCCACTCTCGCAGTCACCGACACCACGGAGTCCTTCCGCATTCCGATCAGGCCGGACGCCGTGCCTGTGAGCAGGTCCGTCGCGGATTGGTTGCTCCTCCGAAGCGGCTCGACCGTCGCGCAGCGACTCTTCGGCGAAGGGCGGGAGCAGGAAATCGCGCCGGCGGTGAAGGAGCGACGCCTTTCCGGCACGAGCCGCACTGCTTTCATCGGACTGATCTACACCGCGCTGGGCGAGAAATTTCCCGACCTCCCCGCGAGGTCCGCCGGGCACCTGATCGAGCATTACATCGAGAAGTTTTGCCAGAGCGTCGTCGGTGGGTTGCGCGAGCTCCAGGCGCAGGTCGTGCGTGAGCGCGCCGCGAAGCAGGAGCCTCTCGAGCGGAATGGGCGGGTCGTCTCCGCGATGCAGGCGCTGAGCGCCCGCGCCCTCAAAGCGCAGGCCGGAATCCTCGCGCTCGCGGAGCGGGAAAAGGCATTGCCGTTCGTGCCCGAATCCGCAGCTCCATTGCCCTTCGCAGTATCCGAAGCAGCCACGCCGACGATCGTGCGGAAGGATGCCACGGCGTAATACTCTCGATCGCGCTGGGTCGGAAATCAGGAGCCAGATTTCCACTCCCCGCACTGACTCCTGGCGGCTGACCGCGGATCAGTGCTTCGCCACGATCCGCGCGGTGAAGGTGCCGTTGACTCTGCTCTTCTGCTGTCCGGGCGCCGCGAGAGCGATGCGGCCGTTCACCGTTCCGTTTTTCCCTGACGCAAATTCCAGATGAAGCCGGTAGTCGTTCATGAGGATCTTTGTTTTCGGCAGCGACTGGCCGGCGTCCTTCCACGAAAAATGAATGTGGGGACTCCCCGCATCCGCGCCTTCTCCGATCTCCCACTTCCGCCCGATCGGGCTCTCCCCATTCTTGAGGAAAAGGAAAATGGCCACCTCGCGATCCGCGAAAAATTCATTCCCCTGGCGCAAGGTGAGGATGCCATCTTTGAGCGTTGCTTTCTCGACGGTGAAGGGCAGCCCGCCGATCTGGCCTGCGGCGGGCGTATTGACCGGGACGAGGAGCGCGCCGGATTCGACGAGCCGCTGCCGCGCCGCGAGGGCTTCCTGAAGCTCCGCATTGTAGGCCACGATCTCGTGCGAGAGCGCCAGAGCGGCGGGCTTGTCGCGTGGGTCGAGCGCCTTTTTCCTGGCGAGGAGAGCGGCTTCCTTGGCCGAGAGTGCGGCTAGACGGGAGTCGATCTCCGCGGAGGTGGGACCGGCTGCAGCCGCGGGCGCCGCGCTGGTGTCTTCGGCCTCTTCCGTGGCTGGTGCAAAGGCGTTCGTTTCCGCGCCCGGTGCGCCGAGCCTCTGGGTGAAGGCTTGCGTGAATGGATGGTCCTTGGGCACTGCGAACCAGGCTCCTGCGCACAGCGGCAGAGCGAGCAGCGACAGGAAAAACGGGCGTTTCGCGGCCTGCCATTCCACGATGGTGAAGACGACGTTTGCCAGTGGGACGAAAAGCACGGCCAGCCCCCACCACACGCGTTTCTGGAAGGCGAGGACCAGGAGCCAGACGCCCGCGCCGATGGATACGAGCGCCGCGAGGCCGAGGAGAATGAAGGCGAAGATGAAACTCACGCCGCTTGCGAAAGCAGGTCGCAGACCGGAGCGGCTCCGCTCGGGATCCGGCTTCTGCCCGATCACGGCGAAGCCGCGGCGCGACGCGACCGGCGTGGTCTTTGTCACCCACTGCGGCGCGCTCCCGAGCGACAGCCGCAAAGGTCGTGGTGACTAGTCTAGCCGGGATGACCCGGTGATGACGCCTCCCTCAATCCCGCAGCCCCGGAATGCGGGCGTAGCCGATGAAGCTCGAGCGAGCCTCGGCGCCGGGAAGGGTGAAGTCGAATACGCTCGCGCCATTCTGCTTTTTACCGCGGTAGGTGCGGCCATCGCTGGAGCCGGCCATGATCCGGCCGCCGCCCTTTTTCTCCGTGCCGAGATAGATCATCACATGGGTCACGGGCGGGTCTTGCTCCATCGCGTAGGTGCCGGTCCAGAAGAGCAGGTCGCCGGGGAGAAGTTCGTCGAACTCGAAGCTG
Organism: Chthoniobacteraceae bacterium; assembly: GCA_041751075.1. Classification (GTDB taxonomy): domain Bacteria; phylum Verrucomicrobiota; class Verrucomicrobiia; order Chthoniobacterales; family Chthoniobacteraceae; genus JANNXQ01. The sequence continues at coordinate 573 of JBGSYE010000571.1, read as the reverse complement.
TCCTCCTCGTGGCTCACGACGGCGCGGAACTTTCCCGCCTTGCGCACCCAGCCATACATGCCCCGAGCCGTGCGGGGCACTTGCGCAAAGCCATGCTCGCGCAGGACGAAATAGACGAAGCCCGAGCAATCGAGCCCGCCCTGCGCGGGGTCGGCGGAGCCGTAGGCGTAGGTCAGATTCTGCGCGGTGAGGGCGAGCGCCGATTCGAGGAGCTGCTTTACCGCGGCCGGCTGCGCTTTGAATTCGCGGATCTCATCGCTCGCGAGGGTCGCGTTCGGCGGCGCCGAAGCAGCATCCCGTGGAGGCTCGATGGTCGCAGCCGCGGCGGGCGCTTGCACGGGACGCGACGATTTCTTTTTCGCCGCCGGTTGGGCGGAGCTCTCGAGCGGCACCAGCGCGCTGGCCGACGCCATCAGCCAGGCAAGCCACGCCTTTCTGCGGAACATCATCGGGGCACTCCTTCCGCGACGGGTGGTGGGAGGCGCTCGGTTTGCACGGTCACTTCCATGCTTTCATACAGACTGCTCTCGCCGAAGAACGTCCCCGCGATCGGCATCACACCGCGCGGATGGT
>JBGSYE010000570.1:0-2610 GCA_041751075.1 Chthoniobacteraceae bacterium | reverse complement strand
CCAGCCTCGACCGTCCGCGCCAGCTCCCACGCATCCCAATTCGACAGGCGGATGCAGCCGTGGCTGCTCGATCGCCCGATGGTGTCGGGCTCGCCGGTGCCGTGGAGGCCGATCCCCTTTTTGTTGAGCGCCATCCACACGATGCCCACCGCGTTGTTCGGGCCGGGCGGAATGTCGTAGGCGTCGCTGCTGCGCTCGCCTTCCATGAGCATTTTTTTGTCGTAGCGAAACCACGGCATAAAAGTGATCGCCACGATCTTCCACTCGCCTTGCGGCGCCGGCAGGCTCTCCGAGCCGGGCGTGATCGGGAAGCTGGCCACGAGCTTTCCGTCCTTTTTCAAGGCGAGCATTTTCTCGCTCACGTCAATTTCGATGTGGAAGGCGGGCGGCTTGGGAGGCTCCGGCTGCTTCTCCGTGGAGTTCCTTTGCGGCGGCTCACTTGCCTCCGTCTTTTTCTCCCCGAATTTACTGCGCTGCGCCTCCTCTTTCGCAGCTTTCTTTTCCTCCTCGGCCTTCTCGGCGGCTTTTTTGTCCGCGGCGGCGCGCTCTTCTACGAGACCGAGATAGAACGGGTGCTGGACGTTTGGCACCGTCAGCCACTCCCCTGCTTCCAATTTATCGAGATTCTTTCCCGGATTCAGCTCCCGGAGAAAATCGCGGTCCGCGTGAAAGCGCTCCGCCACCAGCTCGAGGACGGAGCCGTAGGGCAGCGCCTTCTGCCGCGCCTGTTCCGCTGGCTCGGAGGGCGTGTTGCCGATCGCGCTCCCGTCGTCGCCCGTCACCCAATACGCGATGAAAACCGGGTCCACATTCTCCAGCGGCAGCGCAAAGGCTGCGGGCGGCTCGTCCCCATAATCCTGCGGCGGGAACTCGCGCGCCTCGCGATAGCGCTGAAGGGCCTTGCGCGTGAATTCACCCCAGCGCCCGTCGATTTTGCCGGGCCTGAAATTTTCCCGATCGAGGAAGATCTGCACCTTCGTCATCCGCACCATCTCCTCCCGAGTGCGCGGGCTCTCCTCGGCGGCGGACAGATCGGCCGTCCCGATGGCGAATAGCGCGATGGCGAGAGATGTGGCGGTAGTAGAGAGATTCATCGCGCGCGGGAGAAGAAATGCAGTGGTGTCAGTCTTGGAATATCGCAATGGGATCGAGGAATGCGTTCGGGAGAGTTCGCGGAACTGGCGAGAAAGGCGCGGGCTTCGTCATTGTGAGATTCTATCTCGCACGATGATCGGGGCAATGTTTGCCATTCGTATCGGTCAAACTTTCATTTTCGGACGATCGATCGCCTTCGCGTCCTTTTCCGTTAGCACCGGCTGCATGCGCGTGTTCTTCTTCGTCGAACCGGCGACTTTGGTCTTGGCCCGATTTGCGGAGTCGGGAAGCGCGTCCTTCGCCGTGGCGTGAACGGTCATTTTTTTTGCAGGCATGGTTTGGGAGAGTTGAGGAATTGAAACGAGCGCTTCGCCGGGAGGCTAAACTTTCTTAAGTCTCTGCGGCCTTTGCGCCTCCGCGTCTCGGCTCTTTCAGCGTGATCCCGCGGAGCGAAAACGGCGGCAGCTCCAGCCTCGCCGGCCTCGATGTGCCAGTGGGCCGGAAATGAGCGCCCGCATTTTGCCGAGAGCCGCGCAGACCCGCGCGGGGCGTGCGTTGCGGCGGGACGGGCGTTGAGGCAGACTGCGGCGCATGAAAAGTCCCTTTCCCGGTCTTGATCCTTATCTCCAGGAGTTCTGGAGCAACGTGCACACGAGCATGATGACGTACATCCGCGACCAATTGCAGCAGCAGTTGCCGCCGGGCTTGTGGATGGGCGTCGAGGAGAGCGTGACGATCGATGATCCGGCGGAGGAAGAGCCGCGCCGGGTTTATCCCGATGTGCATGTGGCCGAGGAAGGCTTCGCGCGATCCGCTTGGAATGAGGACGTGGAAGGCGGCGTCGCGCTGGCCAGCCCGCTGGTCATTCCGGCGGAGCCGCGGACGCAGCGGCACCTCACGATCGTGGACACGCACTCCGGCGCGCATGTGGTGACGGTGATCGAGGTCCTCAGCCCCGCCAACAAGGAAGGTCCAGGCCGCGATTCCTACTGGCACAAGCAGCGGAAGTATATTCATGGGGAAGTGAATCTCGTGGAGATCGATCTCATTCGCCTCGGCGGGCATGTCGTGGCGGTGCCGTTTGCGAAGCTACCGCGTAGGCATCAGCGCGGCTGCATCATCAGCGTCTATCGCAGTCATCCGCAGACGGAGTTTCAGGTCTATGCGATCTCGCTGCGCGAGCGGTTGCCGCGCTTTCGGGTGCCGTTGCGGGCGACGGACAAGGATGTGGCGCTGGACCTTCAGGCCGTCCTCGACCAGTGCTACGCCAATGGGCGCTACGATCTGCGGATCGACTACGCGCAGCCGCCCGAGCCGCCGCTCGCCGAGGCGGATCGCGAGTGGGCGGCAGCCCTCCTCGCGGCGCGCTCTCCGGTTCCGTAGTTGCGGATCATGAATGCTCCTGCCCGCCGAAAGCCAGCGGGGCGGATGACGCAGCCCCTTTCGCCCGTCCTTCGCAAAAGGAGCGTCGCGCCGGCGCGATTAGATGAATCCGCGCGGCCATACAACGGCGAT
>JBGSYE010000569.1:0-6681 GCA_041751075.1 Chthoniobacteraceae bacterium | reverse complement strand
GCATCCGGCCCGTCGATCGCGATCCCGAGGCCGGTCAGCGGCGCACCGCCGGGATTGCGGATGGTGAAGACGAGCTCCGCGGTGCTCCCCGTCCCGCCCGTGGGAAAGTTCCGCGTCGCGCCATCGGCCAGCACCACGCCGAGCGGTTGCTCGACCTCGATCTCCGGCACCACCACGCCGGTCCCGGTGACGTGGATGACGAAAGGGTTGTTCCCGGGCGCGTTGCTGGCGATGTGGAAGGTGGCGGACTTCGCTCCGACCGTGGTCGGGAAAAACGTGATCTGGAAAGTGGTGACCCCGCTCGGCGGCACGGAAGCCGCCGGGCTGGCGGACACGGCGAAATCGCTGGCACCGCTGAACCTCGAGACGGCCAATCCTGTGAGCATTGCCTCGCCTGGGTTTTCGATCCCGAAAGTCAGGGTGATCGGGGTGTTGACCGTGGCGGTTCCGAAATCGCGGCTCCCGCCGTTGGAGATCGCCGTGCCGAAGGGCTCCTCCACGACGATCAAGGGGATGATCGGGCCATAGGATCCGAAGCGGCTGCTCGGCACCGTGACTTGGCTTTCGCCGCTCACAGCGGTGAAGAGGCCGCCCAGATAGAGATCTGTGCCGCTCATGGCCAGGGCAAAGACGGTCGCATTCACTCCATTTTGCGCCGGGGTGCCGAGTCCAGTCCACATGCTGGTCACCGTCTCCCAACGAGCGATCTGGCGAACGGGGATCGCGAACTGCGAACTACTGCTCATCCTGGAAAAGTTTCCCCCCACGAAGAGACCCGTGCCGCTCACGGTCAGGGCAGAGACGGTGCCGTTCGTCCCGTTTTGCGCCGCGCTGCCGAGGCGCGACCAAGTGCCCGCCGCCGGATTCCAGCCGGCAATACTCCTCGCGGACGCATTGAGCTGGCTGCTGTCGCTTACGGTGGTGAAGGTGCCTCCCACGAAGAGGTCCGTGCCGCTCATCGCGAGGGCATTGACGTTGTTGCCTGTCCCATTCTGCGCCGCGCTCCCCAGCGGCGACCACGTTCCCGCCGCCGTATCCCAAAGAGCGATGCGGTTGGCAGAGATCGCGTTCTGAGTGCTACTGCTCACAGTGGTAAAGCTCCCACCGGCATACAGGCCGGTGCCGCTCACGGCGAGGGCGAGGACCGTGTTGCCCGCCCCGTTCTGCGCCGCGCTCCCCAGAGGCGACCAAGTGCCCGCCGCTGTGTTCCAAAGCGCAATGCGATTCGCGGAGATTGCGTTCTGTGTGCTGCTGCTCACGGTCGTGAAAGCGCCGCCGACGTAAAGATTCGCACCGCTCGGGGCCAGGGCACTGACCGTCCCGTTCGCCCCATTCTGAGTCGTGCTGCCGAGGCGCGACCAAGTGCCGGCCGCCGTGTCCCAAACCGCAATGCGGTTGGCAGGGAGCGCGTTTTGGGTGCTGCTGCTCACGCCGGTGAAAAGGCCGCCGACATAGAGATTCGCACCGCTCGTGGCCAGGGCGTTGACCGCCCCATTCGCTCCATTTTGAGTTACGCTGCCGAGAGGCGACCAGGTCCGGGTCGCTTTGTTCCAGCGGGCGAGATTGTTGGCAGCCAGATTTCCCACTCGCGTAAAGTTGCCGCCCACATAGACAACCGTGCCGCCATCCACCACGGCCTGGACGCTGCCATTGATCCCGTCGCCGAAGGCGAGCGCCGGCACCACTGGCGCCCAAGTGCTGGCCGTCTGGCCCCATTTGGCGATGGATGGCGAGACCAGGCCGTTCTGCGTGCTGCTGCTCACGGCGACGAATGAGCCGCCCACGTAGAGGTCCGCCCCACTCGCGGCCAGGATAGACACGGAGCCGAGATTGCCCGTCCCGTTCTGGGTCGCGCTGCCCAGAGGCGACCAGGCGCTCGTCCCCGTGTCCCAGCGGGCGATACTCCGGAAGGGGGCATTGAGCTGGGTGCTGTCGTTCACGGAGAGGAAATTGCCTCCCACGTAGAGGCTGGCGCCGCTCACGGCCAGGGCGCTGACGCTGTTAAAGTTCGCCCCGTTTTGCGCCGCACTCCCGAGCGGCGACCAGGTGCCCGCCGTCGTGTCCCAAAGCGCGACCCGGTTGGCGGAGATCGCGTTCTGAGCGCTGCTGCTCACGGTGGTGAAGAAACCGCCGACGTAAAGGTTCGCACCGCTCACGACCAGGGCATTGACGTTGTTGTTCGCCCCGTTCTGCGCCGCGCTCCCGAGAGGCGACCAGGTGCCCGCCGCCGTATCCCAAAGAGCGAGCCGATTGGCGGAGATCGCGTTTTGAGCGCTACTGCTCACGGTGGTGAAGGCACCGCCGACGTAAAGATTCGCACCGCTCACGACCAAGGCATTGACGGTGCTGCTCGTCCCATTCTGCGCCGCGCTACCCAGGAGTGACCAAGTGCCTGTCGTCGTAGTCCAGCGGGCGATGCGGTTGACGGAGATCGCGTTCTGGGTGCTGCTGCTCATGGTCGTGAAGAAGCCGCCGGCATAGAGGTCGGTGCCGCTCACGGCCAAGGCAATAACCGACCCATTCACCCCGTTCTGCGCCGCACTGCCCAAGCTGGACCAAGTTTCCGAAACTGTGTCCCAGCGCGCGATTAACCTCGCGGACGCATTCAGTTGCGTCCCGCTGCTCACGGTGGAGAAGTCGCCACCGACGTAGAGATCCGTGCCGCTCGCCGCGAGGGTGCGGACCAGGCCACTCGTGCCGTTTTGGGTGGCGCTGCCGAGCGGGCTGAAGGCTCCGGTGGATTTATCCAGTCGCACGATATTGCTCGCCACCATGGTGCCCACGAAGCCAAAGCTGCCGCCGAGGTAAAAAGCATCGGCGGTCTCCGCGATGGCACGCACCTCGCCAGCGATCCCGGCGGGGAGCAGGAAATTCTCCGCCCAGACCGCCGTGGAGACGACATTGACCGTGCGCGTCGCCGTGGCGGTATTGCTGGCGGCATCGGTGGCCGAATAGGTGAGCGTGTAGGCGCCCACGGCATTCGTATTCACCGTGCCCGCCGTGCTCACCGTCACGCTTCCCGAGACGTCATCCTGCGCCGTGGCCCCGGCATCGGTATAGGTGGTGCCCAGATACACCGTCGCGGGATTCACCCCATTGAGCGTGATGACGGGCGGCGTGGTATCCACCGCGAGCGCGGAGGACAGGAAGGTGGAGACGAGGAGCAGTGCGAGGACTCTCCCGATTCCCAAGCCGCGAAAGGAAGGCTTTGGGGCGGTGGATGGCGATGAGGTGGGGGCAGGGTTTGGCTTCATGGCGAGGGGATGGCGACTGGGTGGAGTCTGTTGAAGGATGTGAGGAAAGAAGGTGTGGACGTTTTCCTCCGAAGGAGCACCACGTCGGGTTCCGCGGTCGGCTGGCGATCGGAGTCTCGGAGGTCTCATGGGCGCACGGGTTCCCGCCGCGCCTTCCGTGGGTCGCGCTGGGAGATGAGGATGTCGTCGCAGACGTAGCGGCCCGCCGCGTCACCGCCTTCGAAGTACGTGAAGATCAGGTTTGGTTGAAGCGCCGTGCTCGGTCCGGAGGTCTCGAGCGGGAGACCGAGCCGCGAGAGCGTCGTGCGGCCCTGGTAGAAGTGGACGCTGAATGTACCTGCGACGCGATCGAGGGTGAAAAGGACGGTGTGAAGCACCTCGGGCTGATACGTGCCGATCGTCTCGTAGCGGACCCCGTCCCTGCGCACCCGCACTTGGCCGCGGTCGAGGCGGATGCCGCCGATGGGGGAAAGGTGATAGTCGGAGAGCCAGAGATCGACCGGGGCGTAGGCGCCTCCGGCGATCCCTTTCCAGGAGGCGTAGATATGGCGCGCGCCGGGAGACGCCTGCACGGGGGAAAACCCGAGATACTTCGGGTCTGCGCCGGCGTTGCCAAAGCGCAGCGCCCGCGAGCCGAGGGTGGGGCTGTAGAGGACGCGGAGCATGGCTGTGCTGCCCAGGGACGTGGAATAGATGCCGTCCCCCGCGGGCGGACCGGGCGGCTGCGAAGCCGGCAATGCTCCGACGGCATCGGCGTCGAAGTCGGCCTGGAAGAGCGTGGTGCAGCCGGTGAAGGCGAGGCCGAGCGTGCAGGACAGGTAGAGGGCAGAGGATTTCATCGCGAGGAGGCGACAGCGGTGGAGGCTGGCAGCTCCATGGCCGGGCGCTGCGGCGGTGGCTGAAGCTTGAGCCTGCGCTCCAGAGCGGCCTCCACTTCCCGCAATCGGACGGGGCTCAGCAGTCCGGCGCGCACGCGGAGTCGCCCTTCGCTCATCAGTTCGTCGAAGAGCTTTCGCCGCGCACCCGGCCCGCGCGGCATGGGGCGGGGAATCCGCTTCCGGTCCACCCACTCGAATTTCTCCCGCAAGCAGCGCTGAAAGGCAGTCCAAGCGGGAATGCGGATCGAGAGTCCGCTGAAGGCCACCAGCGTCGCCGCGAGCGTCGGCGCGTTTTTGTCGCCCGGACGCCGGACGGTGAGCTCGCACTCATAGCTCCCGTCGTCGGGGCGATTAGAGAGCTGCAGGCGGGTGCCTTGCGGCTCGCGGTTGAAGACGTAGCTGACCTCGACGAGGGCGTTGTGGGCATCGTAGCGCACCCAGCCCGGCGCCGAGAAATCGAAGCGGGGAATCCGCCGGGGGCGCAGGATCGAGACTGCTTGCACGGTCGCCCCTGCCTCGGTGAGCGGGGCGGTGTGGAGAAACCACGCGACCGGCCCATAGGGCGCCAGCAGCAAAAAGTCTTCGGTCTCCTTTTCCTCCAGCGCCTCCCATTTCACGACCGTCCCGGCGGGCAGGCAGAGGAGGTCGTCGCTGGTCGTCAGGGTGCCGCTCTTTACGGGAGTCGCCTGGCTGGTTCCGCCCATCGCTTCGAGGAAGACGTCGCTGCCGACGGGCTGCCCGGTGATCGTCCCCCGCATCGTGTAGAGGGAATACCAGTCGCCCTCGCTATCGAGCGCGACGAACTGATGCGCCACATCGTGGACTGGCAGGGCGCGCAACCGGATCTCATCCATCCGAAAGACGAAGGTGCCCTGGCACTCGTCCCAATCCCACGAGGAAGGATCGAGCAGGCTCTCTTCGTTGGAGGCGTGCTGGTTCACCAGATCGCGCAGCTTCTGGCCAAAGCCCGCGGCCACCGTGTCGAAGATGCCCATGAAGGTGTCGGCGAGCGCGGTGCTCCAGGCCACCGGCGTCAGCGGCTGGGTCGCAGCCACGGTGTTGCGCACCACCGCCGGCGCGAGGCTCGCGATCGCGGCATTCAGCGTCTGCTCGATGTGGATGAACATCTCCTGACTCGCGGCCTCCATTGCATTGTCCGAGCTCTCGTCTTCCTCCATCAGCGCGCTGAAGCACCAGAGCTGACCGGGAATCAGATAGGTCGTCCCATTCAGCCGCAGCCGGATCGGGCGCAGATCGGCGGAGAAGCGGCCTTGCTCGGCGGCGATGGAAAATCTCCGGGAGCGCACCAGCCCGATATCGTCCTCGTTCATCTTCGGCAAATTCCCGTGGCTGCCGGGATGCGAGTGGACGATGACGCTGCCGAGGAGGCTATTCACCTCGGGAGCGACCTGGCGCACGGTGTCGCCGTCGAGCTTCCAAAACCAGGTCCAGAGATAAGGCTCATCCTCCACCCACTCGCTGATGAGGTCGGGCTGGATGGTGGTGAAGTGCAGAGTGGCGCGGGTCTTCATGGGGAGCGGTTGGCGGTGGTTCAGAGGCTGCCGAAGACGACGAACGGGACCGCGGCCTCGAAGCGAATCCGAGAATGCGCGAGCCCGAATAGCCCGCTGTTGGAAAACACCGACGCCCTCGTCCACACAAACCCGAGATACATCTGTCCAGCGCGGGCGGGGAAAAATGCCTGCGCCGAGACCGTGCCGGAATCCGCGTCGCCGTGACTCTGGTACCACGAGACGCTGTGGTCCCAAGTGGGCGCGGGCGATACCGAATCGGGTTTGAGCACCCACCTCTGCTCGGTGTCGCCCCAGACCCACAGCCGGGTCTTGCACTTGTTGTAAGCTACGTAGCCGGAGGCGGAACTCCGCCAATCGTAGGCATAGTTCATCAGTGCGGCGAAACGTTGTTGCGGATCATCGGCGGGCGCGTGAAACCAGGTGCCCACTCCGGCCGCCACGGTCTCCCAACCGCTCCCGATCGACTGCGCGGCGAGTTCGTAGCGACCGGTGAACCGGTTTGCGGTGGCGATCGTGCGCGGCTTGGATTTGAAAGTGAACTCCGTGTCGTAGGGCGGCACCTTGAGCAGCGAGATCGACCCCACCGCCAGAGAGGCTTCGTATTTTTCGACGGTCAACGGCTTCAGCTTCGGCTGGCTCTGGCGCGCGTAGGCCGCCTTGAGGTTTTGAATTCCCTGGCGCAGCGCCGGATCGTCCTTGGCGACATGGCTGAAGACGAGCGCGCGCATCGGCTCCGTCAGCCGGGCATTTTCTTCCTGCGCGCGCTCCTGGGCTATGCTGTATTCCGCGGTGTCGCGCTGCAAGGCGGCGCACGCTTTCTTAGCGCCGTCCTTGGGAGGGGTCCCTCCCAGTGCGCGTTCGACGGCTTTTACCTGGTCTGTTCCTCGGGCGATGATGGTCATGGGTCGTGTTCCTTTTGTGGGTTGTTTCTCACAGAGTGTGCAAAAGTCGGCAGATTGCGCCGGAGCGCGGGCGGCCTCGCCCGCGGCGGGTTTCCCGCCACCCGGCGAGGGC
>JBGSYE010000568.1:0-5063 GCA_041751075.1 Chthoniobacteraceae bacterium | reverse complement strand
GGCGATGCGCCGGCCCTCGACTGGCAGCGCGGCGAGCGTGCGCAGGGCGGCGCTCATCGAGTCGGGATTGGCGTTGTAAGTATCGTCGAGGATCTGGATGCCCCGGGCGACCTTCTGCTCGAGCCGGCCCTTGGTGAGTTGGATTTTGGCGAGAGCCTGCGCGCACTCTTCGAGCGCGAGCCCAAAGACAAGGCCGGCGGCCACGGCGAGCAGCGCATTGCGGACCATGTGTTCACCGGGGATCGGAAGCACCGCCTCGGCGCGCTGGCCGTGGGCGTGAATCGTAAAACGAGTGCCGGCGAAATCCGCACGCAGATCTTCGCCACGCACTTCGCCGCGCGCGAGACCGGCCGTGATCACGTCCGCCTTGGTGCGGCGGGCGATGGACTCGGAGAACTCGTCGTCCGCGTTCAGGATCAGCGTGCCGCTGGGATTCAGCGCCTCGGCGAGCATCCCTTTTTCCAGCGCGATGGCTTCGCGCGTCCTCATGAATTCGATATGGGCGATGCCGATGTTGGTGATGATGCCGACATCGGGCGCTGCGAGCGCGGCCAGCGGTGCAATCTCTCCAGGGTGGTTCATGCCCAATTCGAAGACACCGATTTGGTTGGAGGCCCGCGCCCGCAGCATTGTGAGGGGCAGTCCGATGTGGTTGTTGAAATTTCCCTCGGTCTTGGTCACCCGGAAGCGACCGCCGAGGACGCAGGCGGTAAGATCCTTGCCCGTCGTCTTTCCATTCGAGCCGGTGATCCCGATGACTTGCAGCGGGAGACTGCGCCGGTAGTTCGCGGCGAGCTGCTGCAGCGCGACGAGTGAGTTCGCGACGAGGATGACGCCGCATCCGGGAGTGAGCCCCGCGGGCACGCGCTCGACGATCACGGCGGCGGCGCCGAGGCGCGCGGCTTCGGCGACGAAATCGTGCGCGTCGAATTTCTCCCCCGGCAGCGCCACGAAAAGATCGCCAGCCTGGAGCGCCCGCGAGTCCGTGCAGACGTTCGAGACCGTGGCCAGCGCGTCCCCCGCGACGAGCCGTCCGCCGGCCCAGCGCGCGATCTGATCGAGTGAGGTGGCATCCATGGCTCAGCGAGGCGCTTCCGTGCGGCGATTTTCCAACGCGGAGCCGGCGACGGCGACGTCGTCGAAGGGCACCGTGCGGTCCGCGAATTCCTGATACGTTTCGTGCCCTTTCCCGGCGATGAGGACGATGTCGCGCGGCTGCGCCATGGCGATGGCCTTGAAGATCGCCTCCTTGCGATCGACGATCGTCTCGGAAGGGACACGCTGGAGCGCGGGGGTGATGTCCGCGATGATGGCTTCCGGGTCTTCCGTGCGTGGGTTGTCGGAGGTGACGATCGCGTAATCCGCGAGTTGATCCACGGCGGCGCCCATGCGCGGGCGTTTGGTTTTGTCGCGATTGCCGCCGCAGCCGAAGACGACGATGAGCCGCTCGGGATTCAGCTCGCGGCACGCTTTCATCACGTTGCGCAGCGCGTCGTCGGTGTGCGCGTAATCGACGAAGACCTTGAACTGGCGCTGCGCCGGCACCGCTTCGAGCCGGCCGGGCACCGCGGGCGCGGTGGCGAGATTGAGCACCGCGGTGCGGACATCGATGCCCAGCACGGTGGCCCCGGCGATCGCCGCGAGCGAGTTGTACACATTGAACTGCCCGATGAGCGGCAGGCGGACGAGATAGCTGCGGCCCTGCGCATCGAGCTGGTAGCTCGTGCCATGGAAGTCGATGCGCACATTGCTCGCGCGGAAGGCGGCCTTCACGCCGAGGCCGTAGGTGAGCACCGGCAGATCGTTGGCGAACCGCATGGCGAAGAGCGCGCCGTAGCGGTCGTCGATGTTGATCACGGCCTGGCCGCGTTTTCTTTTCTGCGCGGCGAGATTGGTGAAGAGCAGCGCCTTGGCCTCCGCGTATGCCTCCATGCTTTTGTGATAGTCGAGATGGTCCTGCGTCAGGTTCGTGAAGATCGCAGCGTCGAATTCCACGCCGCGCACGCGCGCCTGCACCAGGGCGTGCGAGGAGACTTCCATCGCGGCGGCCTTGCATCCCGCGGAACGCATCTGCCAGAGGAGATCGTGCACGTCGAGCGACTCCGGCGTGGTGCGCGCGGAGGGCAGGACGCGGTCGCCGATCTGGTAGCGCACCGTACCGAGCAGCCCGCAGCGGAGCAGCGCGGTCTCGCAGATGTGCCGCAGGAGGAAGGCCGTGGTGGTCTTGCCATTCGTGCCGGTGACGCCGGCCATTTTCAGGTAGCGATCTGAGTGGCCGAAGTACTCCGCGGCGAGATCGGCCATGGCTTCGCGCGCATTGCTCACGACGATATTCGTCGCCCGCGCTTTGAGCTGCGCGGACTCGCTCACGACCACCACGGCGCCGGCCGCGACCGCTTGATCGACAAACGCCGAGCCCTCGGACTTTTCCCCGCGGAGGGCGAAAAAGAGCGCACCTTCCCGCACGCGCCGCGAGTCGTAGCACAGCGCGGTGATCTCGCGATCGAGCGGGCCGTCGATGCGCAACGGCTGGATCGCGGAGAGCAGCGGCGCGAGTTTCATTCGGCCAGAATCCCCTTTCCTTCGCGGGCAAAAATCCCGCCGCTTTCGCCCTGCATCCGGGTCTCGGTGGGTGGCAGCCCGAGATAACGCGCGGCCTTCTCCGCGATGCGCGAGAAGATCGGCGCCGCGACGAGCCCGCCGTAGTTCTGTCCCTGCTTGGCGCGCGCTTCATCGAAGACAACGACCGCAACAAACGCGGGATCCACCGCTGGCATGAAGCCCGCGAAGGACACGACGTACTTGTCGCGAAGGTAATTTCCGTGGCCATCCGGCTTCTGTGCGGTGCCGGTCTTCCCCGCGACCTTGTAACCGAAAACCCGCGCTGAAGACGCCGTGCCCTTGGGCGTGACGACTTCGACCATCGCATCGCGCACCGCCCGCGCGGCGCTCTCGCGGCAGACGGGCCGGACCTCCTGCGGCGGGAAAGTCGAAACGACGACGCCATTCTCGTCGGTCACGTCCTTCACGATCTGCGGCATCATGAGTTTGCCGCCATTGGCGATCGCGCTCATCGCCGCGGCGACCTGCAGCGGGGTGACGCTGACGGCGTGGCCCATGGCCATGCGGGTCTCGGTGAGCTTGTCCCAGACTTGCGGCGGATGCACCACGCCGCGCTCCTCGGCCGGCAGGCTGACGCCCGTGCTGTCGCCGAAGCCAAAGCGGCGGACGTACTCGTAGAAGTTTTTCTCCCCGAGCTGAATCGCGAGCTTGGCCACGCCGATATTGCTCGAGTGGACGAGGATGTCGTTCACGCTCAGATACCGATACGCGGCGTGATCGCGCAGGCGGTAGGCCGAGAAGTAGCCATTCTCGCAGAAGATCATGGTCTGCGGGCCGACGATGCGGCGGTCGAGCGCGGCGGCGGCGGTCACCACCTTGAAGGTGCTGCCCGGTTCGTAGAGATCGGCGATGGCGCGGTTGCGGCGCTCTTCAAGTTTTCCCCGCTTGAGATCGTTGAGATCGAAGTTCGGACGATTCGCGAGCGCGAGCACGGCGCCGCTGTGCGGCTCCATGAGGATGACCGTGGCGCTCTTCGGCTTGAAAAGCCGGCAGGCCGCGTCGAGTTCCGTCTCGACGATATTTTGCAGGCCCATGTCGATGGTGAGCCGGAGATTGTGGCCATTCCGCGGCAGGCGCTCGAAGCCGCGATACTGCGGCAGCTCGCGCCCGGTGCCGTCGCGCGCGATCATGCGGAATCCATCCTCGCCGGAGAGCGTCCGATTGAAGGTCTGCTCGACGCCGCCGACGCCGGTATGGCCCGCGCTGGCAAAGCCGAGAACGTGGCAGGCGAGGCGCGCATTCGGGTAGATGCGCGTAGTCTCCTGGTCGAAGCGAATGCCGCGCAGCCTGCGGGCGGCGAGGGTCGCAGCGAGATCGCTGGCGACGATCTCGGGCACCCGCTTTTTCAGCACGATGTACTGCGCCGGCACTTCCTTTCGCTGCACCTCCGACCACACGGTGCGGGCGAGCATCGTGCGGAGTTCGCCAGCGGGCATCTGGAGCGGCCCGGCAAGAATCCCGGCGAGCGCATCGCGATCCTGGATCAGCGAGCCATCGGCGATGACGGTGCGGATGGGCTCATTCTGCGCGAGCGGTTCACCCTCGGAGTCGCAGATGGCGCCGCGCCGCGCGGGGATCGGGACGCGCGCGGTGTGTTTGGCCGTCGCGACCTCCGCATAGCTCGCGTGCTGCCGCACCTGGACATGCACGAGCCGCCACGAAAAGCCGGTAAAGCAGACCGCGAGAAGACCGCACGCGCACAAGGCGCGGGACCTGGCGGTCGTTCTCATGGACGCCTGCTCCGGTTGGGATTCGAGACGGCGCGCACTTCGTTGCCGTCCGCCGTTTCCATGCGGTAGATCGGCTCAAAGTGCGCGATCGGAGCGAGCCGGATCAGCCCGTTCAAGAAACCCTGCTGGAGGGTGTCGGTCGAGGAGCGGCGCGCGATCTGGCCGCGCAGCACGTCGCATTCGTTTTGCAGCTTCGCGAGCTCCCGCTCGAGTTCCTTGATGCCGCGGCCCTGGAGGTCGATCTGGTTGCGGCTCCAGACGTAGAAGATCGAGGCGCTGCTGATGAAAAAGACGATCGCGATCCCGATGATGAACCGGGCGACCGGGACGACGTTCTGGTAGTGGCGGTGATTAGCGCGCATGGCTGGGGACTCTTTCCACGACACGGAGTTTCGCGCTGCGGGCGCGCGGATTCGCCTGCAGTTCGTCCGCGCCGGCGACCACCGCCTTGCGCGTGATGAGTTGGAAAATGCGATCGGGATTGCGGCGCGGCTGCGGCCACTCCGGGCGATCCAGCCACTCGGTGCTGCGCTGCCGGAAGGTGTGCTTCACCACGCGGTCCTCGAGCGAGTGAAACGAAATCACCCCCAGCCTGCCCCCCGGAGCGAGCCGCTCCGCGAATTTTGCGAGCCCGGCCTCGAGCGCCTCCATCTCCCCATTCACCGCCATCCGCAGCGCCTGAAAGACGCGCGTCGCGGGGTGCGTGCGGCC
>JBGSYE010000567.1:0-3161 GCA_041751075.1 Chthoniobacteraceae bacterium | reverse complement strand
GAAGGCGTCCCGCCTTCGCGAACTTCCGAGGACAGTCGCCTGTCTCCCGGCGCGCATTACGCGAAACGCAACCTGCCGCATTTCGAGCACCCGTGGGCCACCTACGCCGTCACCGTCGGCACGCGCGGGCATCGCATTCTGTCCGCCGCCTCACGCACCATCGTCCTCGACGCACTCCGCCACTTCCACGGCGTCCGCTACGACCTGATCGCCGCCTGTGTCATGCCGGATCACGTCCATTTTCTCATCCAGCCCTCGGTGAAGGAACGCGACGCGCACGGCGATCCGGTCTTCTGGCCACTGGCGGCACTGATCCAGTCGATCAAGTCCTTCACAGCGCACGAGATCAACAAGGTCGAGCGAACCACTGGCGTCGTCTGGGAGAAGGAGCGGTTCGATCGCTACGTCCGATCCGACCGCGATTTGGAGGAGAAATTCGAATACATCCTGCGCAGTCCTTGGGATTCCGGCGTGGTCCGGCCGGACGAGGATTACTGCTGGATCTGGACCGCGGACGACGAGTTTCGTAGCTCGAACGCTCCTGGAAGTTCGTCGCCGCGGGACGCGACGACCAGCACGCGGGACGCGTGTGGTACCCGGAGCTCCGCCCCCTCGCCCATCCCCGAGTCGGAGCCTCATCTGCTCGTCGGCACGCACGCGCTGCTCTACGAAGGCGCGGGCTTCACCCGGCTCGGGCTGGCGGTGATCGATGAGCAGCACAAATTCGGCGTGATGCAGCGCGCGCGACTCCGCGATCAGGGCATCACGCCCGATGTCCTCGTGATGACGGCCACGCCGATCCCGCGCACGCTCACGATGACTCTCTACGGCGATCTCGATGTCTCGACGCTCGATGAGTTGCCCGCCGGCCGCGGGAAGATCGTCACCGGCGTGCGCCCCGAGGCCAAACTGCCCGACGCGGTGAAATTCATCCGGGAGCAATTGGAGACCGGGAGGCAGGCGTACATCGTCTATCCGCTCATCGACGAATCGGAAAAACTCGAAGCAAAGGCCGCTGCGACCGAATTTGCCAAATGGGCGGAGCTGCTCGCACCGATGCCATGTGCGCTGCTGCACGGGCGCATCCCGGCGGAGGAGAAGGAGGCGATCATGGAAAAATTCCGACGCGGTGAAACGAAGGCGCTCATCGCCACAACGGTGATCGAGGTCGGGATCGACGTGCCAAACGCGAACCTGATGCTCATCGAAAACGCCGAACGCTTCGGCCTCGCCCAGCTCCACCAGCTCCGCGGCCGCATCGGACGCGGCGCCCACAAGTCCTACTGCGTGCTGCTCACCGGCGCGAAAACGGACGCCGCGGCGCTGGAAAGGCTGCGCATCCTCGAAGAAACCGGCGACGGCTTCACAATCGCGGAAGCCGATTTCGAGCTCCGCGGTTCGGGCGACATCCTCGGCACGGCGCAAAGCGGGGGTGCCGGATTGAAAATCGCCGACATCCACAAGGACAGCGACCTGATGCGCCTCGCCCGCAACGCCGTCTTCCTGATCTTCGAGCGCGACCCGCAGCTCGATCAGCCGCAGCATCGCCCCCTGCGGAAGCTCCTCCGTGCGCCGGCGCGCCTCTCGGAGATAGGGTGAGAAGGAATGACCAGGGACCAAGGGCCAATGGCCAAGGAACTCCCAAGTCCGCATTCAGAATCGCGACGATCCTTGGGCGCCACACGGAATTGGAGCCTGGACGTTCCCTGGACATTGGTCCCTGGTCATTGGTCATACTTTCGGTCATGCAATCCTCCACCGCCCTGCGCATCTCCGCCGTATTCGGTTTCCTCGCCGTCGCCCTCGGCGCCTTCGGGGCGCATGGATTGAAAGATCTGCTCGCGCGCCACGGCACGCTCGCCACTTACGAGACGGCCGCCTTTTACCACCTCGTGCATGCCGCGGTGATGCTCTGGGTCTCGACGCGCGAGCCGCTGCCGGTCTGGAGCTGGCGCTGCTTCTGCGCGGGCGTGGTGCTCTTCAGCGGCAGCCTCTATGCGCTCGCAATTTCCGGCGTGAAAGTGCTCGGCGCGATCACGCCGATCGGCGGGCTCTGCCTGCTCGCAGGCTGGCTCACGCTCGCGCTCGGGCGTCCGGCGAAAGGTGGCGCGCGCCCTACCGCTGCGTCGTGAGCTTCGCTGCCTTGCCCGCGCGTTTCGCCCGCGCGGTCTCGATCGCGGTCCGCGCTTCCTGCTGATACTTCTGGTCGTCCGCATCCGCGGCCCGGATGCCGAGGACATTCTGCCACTGCTGGAGCGCGTGCTCCGTCTCGCCTGCGGCGGTGTGCGCGTGGGCGAGTTCCGCGTGGTGCATGAGACGCTGCGGAGCGAGTTCGGTTGCCTTTTTCAAGCAGCGGATGGCGTCTTCATTGCTGGCCGGCGGGAGTCCGCCGTAGATCACGCGCGCCATCGCCTTGAGCATGCCGTTCACATTCGCGACGCCGAGATGCCAGCGCCCGAGCACATGCCAGGCAAAGTCATCGGTCGGATCGAGATCGAGCGACTTCTGCGTCTCGGCTTTGATGAGCTTGGAATACTCGAGCTTCGCTTTGTTGCCGACGAAGTCCGTCAGCCGCCCGTAGCAGATCGCGAGATTCAGCCGGCCCTTGGCGTTCGCCGGGTCGAGCGCCACGACGCGCCGGGCGTAGTCCAGCGCGCGCTCCGCGATCTTCTGGGCCGCGGCCTCCGGCTGGGTGCGCGCGATGAGATCGGAATACTGTTTCGAGACGCGCAGGAGCACCGCGACATTCGCCGGCTCGATCGCCTCCGCCTGCCGGAAGAGCGCCAGAGCTTCACGAGTCTCGCCACGGACCTCGGCGGCATCGCCTTTGGTCACGAGGGAGACGATCTGCGGGTCTTCGGCGAGTGCCGGAAGACTGGCGAGCAGGACGAGTAGCAGGGAGGTTTTCACGGCGGGTGCCGGACTTGCGGGAATTCGTTCGCCGGATTCCTGCCCGATGGCAACGCGAATTTGGATGCGCGCGAAGATTTTTACCTCCCCGCGGATGCGAAGACCGCCTTGCGACCCACAGCATCGACTTCGCGCCAGGCTCCGGGCGCGAGATCGCCGAGGGCGAGCGAGCCGATCGCCGTCCGCACGAGCCGCAGCGTGGGATGCCCCACGGCGGCGGTCATCCGGCGCACCTGGTGGTTCTTCCCCTC
>JBGSYE010000566.1:0-12844 GCA_041751075.1 Chthoniobacteraceae bacterium | reverse complement strand
CTGCTTCAGGATGGCGATCTCTTCCGCTGCTACTACCGCGCCTCACATCATGGCGAGGAGGGCGGCAACCCCAGCCATTCCGGCGTGACATGCTGCGCGGAGAGTCGCGATGGGATCACGTGGACGAAACCGAAGCTCGGGCTGTTTGAGTTTCGTGGCTCGAAGGACAACAACATCGTCCATATGGGCGACGGTTGCTCCACCTTTGCTCCGTTTCTCGACACGAACCCGAACTGCCCGCCCGAGTCACGCTACAAGGCGCTCGCCACCATGGGCGACAACGTCGAGCGCAAGAAAAATCCCGCGCTGCAGGCCTATCACTCCGCCGATGGTCTGCGCTGGTCGCTGATGCGCAAGAAGCCGGTGATCACCGCAGGCTCGTTCGATTCGCAGAACACCGCGTTCTTTGACACCGAACTCGGCGCATACCGCGCCTACTGGCGCTACTTCACCGGCGGCTACACCGATGAACGCGGCTGGAAGCCAAGTGGTGAGCGCGCCATCCGCACCGCGACCTCGAAGGACTTCCTCAACTGGGACAACCAGGCTGATCTGGCCTACGGCAAGGATGCGCCAGCCGTTCATCTCTACACGAACGCCGTTCGTCCGTATGCTCGTGCGCCACACTTGCTGCTCGGCTTTCCCACCCGCTATGAGAAAAAAAGCTCGCAAGTCGAGCCCGTGCTCATGACCAGTCGCGATGGTGTGAACTTCAAACGCTGGGAGGAACCGCTCATCCCCATCACTGCGCCGAAGGATCGCGATTGGAACCGCAGCAATTACATGACGATCGGCGTGCTCTCGCTCCCCGGAAGGCCGAACGAACTCTCCGTCTATGCCACCGAGGCCTATTACCAAGGGCCGGGCAGTCGCATCCGCCGTTTCACCTTCCGCACCGACGGCTTTGTCTCCGCCACGGCGATGAAAGGCGAGTTGATCACAAAGCCGCTGACCTTCACCGGTTCGAAGCTCTCGCTGAACATCTCCAGTAAAGGCGCGACGCGCGTCGAGATGCAGGATGGCGACGGCAAGGCGCTTCCGGGATTGACTCTCGATGACTGCGCGCCGATCACTGGCGACTTCATCGAGCAGGATGTGATCTGGAAGGGGGGCAGCCTCGCCGCGCTCGCAGGAAAAGCGGTTCGCCTGCGTTTCGATCTGCGCGACGCGGATTTGTTTTCGCTGCAGTTTCAACCTCAGTTGCGTCCTGAATCCCCATGATCTCTCAATCGATCCTCGTGGCGTTGTTGGTCTCAATTGTACCGCCCTGCCTTGCTCAAAACGCTGGACAGCCGCCCAGCAGGCTCGATGAACTGCCGCAGCCGTGGAAGGAGCCGATTCATCGCATCAGCTTCGAGGAATACGATGCGACGCTGAAATACTGGGCGGTGCAGCATCCTGCGATCTTCAGCGTCGAGAAACGTGGTGAGTCGCATGACGGGCAGCCGGTGTATCTGGTGAAGATTACAGACTCCAACGTGCCGGATACCGACAAGCAGGTGGCCCTGATCTCGGCCTTGCACGGTGGGCCGGAACGATCGGGCACGACGACGATCCTGCATCTCATCGAGTGGCTCATGAGTGACTCCGATCTCGCGAAGGAAACGCGGCGCAAGCAGGTCGTGCTGTTCGTACCCATCGCCAATCCGTATGCGTTCTTCACCACCGACCGCTTCACGAACAAAGAGCGCATCGATCTTTACGATCCGCAGATCGGATACTGGGATTTGCCGAAGCTCAAGCTGGCGGTGCCGCAGCGCACCCCGGAGCTGGCGGCCTTTCTTTCCATCGTGGATGAATACCGGCCCGAGGTGCATCTCGATCTCCACGGCACGGGTTTGCAGGCCTTCCCGGAGGACAAGCTCGGCGACCGCACCATGCGGAAGGGGCAGACGATGTTTGAAGTGTCGTCGTGCTCGTATTCCAACTGCGGAGTGCGCCCGTGGGATCCGCGAGTGACGGAGGCGATGGTGAAAGCAGGCGTCGAGGCCGGCTACGGCTCGGATCGGGCCGAAGCGGATGCGCAACGCTGCTTCTACAATCCCGATCACGACTACTTCCGCAGCCGTCTGTGGAATGCGCCGCGGCCGGATCGCTTCCGCACGCTGTTCTACGGTTACATGAAGTATCACACGATGATCTCGACGACCGAGATCGGCTGGGAGCAAAGCGGCGTGGCGCGTGTAAGCGGCATTTTGGCTCTGGGCAACAAGGCATGGGTGGACGAGCGCTTCTCCGGCTATCCGGTGACCCGTGTGCGAGCCCGTGCGGGTCGCTTCGTCACCGCCTACGGCGAGACCGCCACGCAACGCCGCCAAAGCCGGGTGGAGTTGTGGCCGCGCCAGGTGAATTTTTCCGACGGGATGCTCTATCCAGAGTTCGAAGGGCGCTCGACCTACATCTGCGGTGTCACGCCCAAAGGGCTCGCTGCCATCGATGAAGATCCCGCCACCTTCAGCGATAACCTTCGCGAACTGCCCGGCGTGAACGCCGATGCCATCACGAAGTTTTTCGCCCTCGGCCCGGAGCATCGCGTCACCGCGAACAAGCGCATCCTCACCACCGGCGAGCCGATTCAACATGGCATCGGCTTCCGCCTGCGCATTCCGTATCGCTCACCGGAACTGCTCGATGTCGCCGTGAACGGCCACACCCTCCCGCAAAGCGCCACCGATGGCTACGAAGCCTGGTATGCCGACGGTTACACGCAGGTGCAGATCAACTTGCCACCGGCGAAAACCAGGGCGATGGATCTCTACGTCGTCACCTGCGCCTACAAGCCCAACGAACAGCGCAGCTACGGCTGGACGCCGCCGGAAGTGGTCGCGCGGCAACTGCGAGGCAAGTAACGCGGACTGCCTTTCACCCATGACACCGCACGCTCCAGACATCGCCTCACGGGCGCGGCGGCGGGTGATGTGGCGGCTCATGCCGTATCTGATCCTGCTCTACGTCGTCGCTTATCTCGATCGCGTGAATGTGAGCTACGCGGCGCTGGAGATGACGGCGGACCTTGGTTTCACGGCGGCGACCTATGGCTTCGGTGCGGGCATTTTCTTCGTTGGTTATTTCCTGCTGGAGGTGCCGGGCGCGGTGATCGCGCAGCGTGTCGGTGTGCGGAAGCTCATCTGCCGGATCATGCTGACCTGGGGTCTGCTGGCGATGGGCATGGGTTTCATCCGCAGCGCGCAGGAGTTCTACTGGCTGCGTTTCCTCATCGGCGCGGCGGAGGCGGGATTCTTTCCGGCGATGATCGTGTATCTCGGCCACTGGTTCCGCGCCGCGGATCGTGGAAAGGCGGTGGCGCTCTTCATGTCGGCGATCTCGCTCGCGATGGTCATTGGCGGGCCGGTGTCGGGGGCGTTGCTCCAGTTGAACTGGTTCGGGCTCGCGGGCTGGCGGTGGCTGTTCATCCTCGAAGGCATGCCGGCAGTGGTGCTGGGAATCACGACGTGGTTCTTTCTCACAGAAAGACCCGCGGATGCGAAGTGGCTGCCCGACGACGAAAAGGCCTGGCTCGTGGGCGAACTGGAGCGCGAGCGCGCCGCGCGTGAGCTGGCCGGGATGGAGCGCACGCAGTCGATTCTCCACGCCCTGCGCGATCCACGGGTGCTGCTCTTTTCCGCCGCGTATTTCTTCGGGCTGCTCGCGTCAAATGGGCTCGGCTACTGGCTCCCGACGATGATCAAGTCGCTCTCCGGGTTTTCGAACCTCTCGGTGGCTCTGCTCGTCTCGCTGCCCTACTCGCTCGGCGTCGTGGCAAAGCTGCTGGCGGGCTGGTCCTCAGATCGCACCGGCGAACGGCGCTGGCACACTGCGGCGCTGCTGCTGCTCGGCGGTGTCGGACTCGCGGCGGTGGCATCGTTTCAGGCCCACCTCGCCCTCGCGTTATTCTGCCTGTGCCTCGCGGTGATCGGCCTCACGGGATACACGCCGAGCTTCTGGGCCTACGCCACGAGTTTCCTCGCCGGGACGGCCAATGCAGCGGCCATCGGCCTCATCAACTCCATCGGCAATCTCGGCAGCTTTGCCGGGCCGTATGCGATGGGCTGGTTGAAAGAGCACACCACCGGGTATGCGGCGGGCGTCTTCCTCCTCGCAGGCTCATCCGTCGTGACGGCGTTGCTGGTGCTCGCGGCGCGGCCAGGACTGAAACCCGCACCGGTGCTCGGTGCGACCGTGCAAGCGTGATAACTTCGCAACCTCCCCAACTATGAAAATGCATCCCAGACTCGTCGCGTCACGCATATGTCTCTTTGCGATTGTTGCGTTCGCATTTCACACCACGACACCGCTCTCCGCCGCCGAAGTCTCGCGAAGGCCGCAGCTCAAAGTCGCAGCATTGGGATTCGCCGTCACTCCGACGACGGGCGGGCCGACTTCGAGCAAGACGGGCGCGGTGGTGGGGAAAGTGGAGGGGCCGCTCAAGACGACGGTCACGCTGCTGGAGCAGGGAGATCTGCGCCTCTGCGTGATCGCCTCGCACATGAACTCGCCGAAGGGCGCGAACATCAGCCCCTTGATCCGCAGCACAGCGGCGGAGGTGCTCGCGCTGCCGCTCAGCCACGTCCTGCTCATGCTTTCGCACAACCACACGGACCTGAATCTGGTGAGCAATCACATCGAAGCCTACTCGACGCTGTCGATGGCCCCCGGCGAGATCCCGGAGCCGAGGCTGCTGCCAGTCGGTCAGGATTTCCTCGATCAACTCACCGCGACGGCGAAACAACTCCCCGCGCTGCTGCAACCAGTGAGCGTCTGGTGGGCGGAGGGCTCGGAGGGGCGCATCAGCTACAATCGCAAAGGCCGGCGGGCCGATGGCAGCACTTATCTCATGCGCGAAGAGGATCGCGATTTGATGGGCGTGGATTTCAACGGCGACATAGACCGCCAGGCGCCGATCGTCGTGCTGAAAAGCAAGCAGGGTGAGCCGGTCACCGCGCTGACGCAATTCACGAGTCATCCCTGCACCTGCTTCCATCCGGAGAAGCCGATCATCTTCGGCGACTGGCCACAGGTGGCCTGCGATCTGGTGGCCGCGCATCTCTCGCCGACGAAGCCGATGGCAGTGAGTTTTCTGCAAGGCTGTGCGGGAGATGTGAACTCGAAGGGGATGTTCCGCGGCGACGTCGAGCTTTCCAAGAAGTACGGCGGCATGCTGGCGGACAGTTACATCCAGGCGCTCGCGAAGCTTCAGCCCTCCGCCCGCAACGATCTGCAGTTCTCCGTCGAGAAAGTGCAGATCCCGCTCGCGCCGCTGCCTTCCGAGGAGGTGCTGAGGGCCGAGATCGCCGAGATGGAGGACTTCATGCGCCGCGCATTTGCCGGGGATGAAGACACGATGCTGTGCGTCGGCCAAAACTTCCCCCGCGAACTCACGCCCGCCTATCGCGGAAAGTTGATCGAGATGGTGCTGCCGTGGAGCAAGTGGGCGCTGAACCTTCGCCAGACCGGCAAGGCGGACACCGTGGCGAAATTTCTCGAAGTAGAGATCCAGGTCATCCGCATCGGCGATGTCGGCATCGTGGGGATGCCGTTCGAGCCATTTCAAGGCATCGGCCGGCAGATCCGCGCCGGATCGAAACTGCCGCTCACCATTCCCTGCGGCTACACCAACCTCTCGTATGGCTATCTCACCGACGGCCCAAACACCGGCGACGGCGAATACCAGAGCGCGCACTATCGCTACAGTAAGTTCCGCCCGCCGTATGCAAAACCTGCCGGCGACGTGATCGCCATCAAGGCCGTGGAAATCCTCAACCGCTTCGCCACGCATGGGAATCCCAACTGAACCCTTCCACGAAGTGGGCGCGCACGCGCAGATCGATGCGGATGTGATCCTCGGCTATCGCTATCCCGGCGACTCGCGGCCCACCCGCATCGGCGATCACGCCATCATCCGCTCCGGGTCGATCATCTACGCGGACACCACTATCGGCCATCGCTTCCAGTGCGGGCATCAGGTGCTCATTCGTGCCGAGGTCATCATAGGCGACCGGTGCGTGGTGCATCACAAATGCACGCTCGAAGGCCGCCTCCGCATCGGCGATGGGGTGAAGATCATGGCGCACGTCTATGTGCCCAGCCGCACGTTGATCGGCAGCATGATCTTCATCGGCCCGGGCACCACCTTCCTGAATGCGAGGTATCCCATGCGCCACGACGGCGTCGAAGGCGCGCGCATCGAGGATGGCGTCACCATCGGCGGCGGAGTCACCATCTGCCCCGGCGTGACCATCGGGCGCGGTTCCTTCATCGGCGCCGGATCGCTCGTGAACAAAGACGTGCCGCCTGACACGCTCGCCTACGGTGTGCCCGTGAAGTTTCACCCGCTGCCCGAGTCCCTCGCCGGCGGCAACCTCCCCGAACTGCTCCTGCCGCAGACCGATCTCTTCGGCGCGCAACAAGACGACACCTGGAAACACGAACCCCTCCCACCACGATGAACCTGAAAACCACTGCCACCCTCCTGCTGCTCGGCGCCTTCGTGGCTCCAGCGGCGGATTACTTCGACGAATCGAAAGCCATTACGGTGTTCGCGTTCGATAATGTCTCCATCCCGCACACTCAGAATCTGCGACTGGATATGCGGACGCCCACGAAGCATCCCGCCAATCCCGTGGTGCCGCGCGGCGCGCCTGGGACTCCGGACGCCATGGGCGTGCAGTTCTATGGCTCCGTCATCCGCGAGGGAGGCAAATTCCGCATGTGGTATGTCGCCGTGGACGATGACACGGAGAGCACCGTCGCCTCCTCGCGCTGGCGCGCAGCGTACGCCGAGAGCGATGACGGGGTGAAGTGGACCAAGCCCAATCTCGGCCTCGTGAAGTTCCACGGGAACAAGAACAACAACCTCATCCGCACCGATCCGGCGCGGCTGGGCTTCGTGAATCTGAAAGTGCTCGCGGACCCGGACGATCCCGACCCACAGCGCCGCTACAAGATCACGACCCACGTCTATTTCCGGCACAACACGCGCCTCGGCACACTCGCGCCATTTGCGAGCGCAGACGGATTGACGTGGAAGCTGCTCACCGATGCCCGGCCGGTGAAGGCCGAGTTGCTGGAGGAGGATCTCGTGCTGCCCGCGATCCACTTCGAGCCCAGCGGCGGCCTCTACCTGTGGGACGGCATGTATTACGCTTGCGGCCAGAATGCCATGGACGCGACGCGGCCCTACCACGGGCGCGTCACACGGATGTATCGCTCGGCGGACTTTGTGACCTGGTCGCCCACGAGCCACATCGGCTTCGTGCGCGACGCGCAGCACACGCTGCTCGGTCCGGGCCGCAGTCTCGAGGGCGAGCAGACGCACGAAGGCATCAGCGTGTGGAATCGCGGCAATCTGCTCCTCGGGCTCTACGGACGGTGGCACGGCGCGAAGGAATGGAAGGACGTCACGATCGACCTCGGCTTTGTGGTCAGCAACGACGGGCTGAACTTCCGCGAGCCCGCCTACGAGTGGACTTTCCTCCAGCGCGGGGAAGACGGCTCGTGGGATCAGGGTGGGTTGCTGCAAGGCCAGGGCTTTGAAAACATCGGCGAGCAGACCCTCCTCTACTACGGCGCGTGGGATCCGCGAGTCCGGGCGACCACGCGCGGCGGAGTCGGCATCGCGGTGCTGCCGCGCGACCGCTTCGGCGATCTCGTCGTCGAGGAGGTCGGCAAAGGTCCGGGCGATTATCAAGTTCCGGAGATCACCAGCGAGTTCGTCACCCATTCGATCCCGGTGCGGAAAGGCAGCGCGCCCCGCTTCTATCTCAATGCCGACGGTCTCGGTGCAGACGCCACCTTGCGCATCGAGATCCTCGATCACCTCGAGCGACCCATCCCGGCCTATTCCGGCGGGAATGCCGCCGTCATCAGTCGCAGCGGCTTCCAGACTCCCATCGAGTGGAGCGGAAAAAGCCGCGCGAGCGATCTACCCGAGCGCGTGAAACTCCACGTCATTTTCGGAGGAGGAAAGAATACCGCCATCCGCTTCAGCGCGCTCTATCTGCTGCCGGACTAGGAGAGCAGGATTGAAAGTCACGGTAATTTTGAATGATGAATTCGAAGGGGCGGTTACCGGGGTTTGTTACCCGGTGTTTTCCTTTCTGCATTCTGAGTGAGCGAGACGGCAAAATCATCCCCCAAAGGCCTGATACTTCCGCACGCCGCGCGACCAAAGTAGCCGGGCGGCGAGGTAGGCGATCACGAGCCAGCCGGCCTGGATGAGCAGCCCTTCAAGCAGCGCGCGGCCCTGCACGCGCTCCATCGCGATCTGCGCGGGGAAGAAGAGTTCGTAGGTGAAGGGCGACCACTTCACGAAGCCCTGGAGCCAGGCCGGCATGACGTCGAGCGGGAAGACGTGGCCGCTCAGGAAGTACTCGAACGAGTACACGATGAAAATGATGGTCGAGACTTCGAGCACCCAGAAGGCGATCATGGCCAGCGCATAGGCGATGAGGAATTGCAGGCCGGCGGCCATCGCCGTCGAAAGTGCGAGTGCGAGCCAGGTGATGCCGTGCTCCGGCCAGCGGATCGCGTCGCGGAAAATCCATGCGAGGCAGACGATCGGGAGAAAGACGACCGCGATGTAGAGCAGCCGGTAGCTGGCGTAGAGCGTGAAGCGATAGGCCAGGTAGTTCATCGGTTTCGTGAGATACGAACTCATCCGCCCTTCGCGGATCTCACCGGCGATCTGCCACTCGTCCTCGGTCGGTGTGATGAGGTTGTCGATGAAGACGGTGATCAGGAAATAGAAGATCATCCCCTGGTAGTCGTAGCCCTCGATCGTCCCGGAGGCATCGGCGAAGACCGCCTTCCACAGAAACACCGTGCCGATCAGTGGCACGATGCCGAAGACCATCCGCAGCAGAAAATTCCAGCGATAGACGAAGGTATTCTGGAGCCCGATGTCGAAGACCTTCGCATAGGTGCGGAGGAAGTTGAGGTTTGGAAGTTGAGGGTTGAGTGGCGTCGAACTGGAGTCCACGCGCGCAAGCTAGGCGGCGCGCCACTCAACACTCAACCCTCATCACTCAGCTCCCCCTCAGAACACCTTCACGAACGCCTTCTTCCGCAGCTTCGCCAGCCACTCCTGCTGTGCCTTTTGCCGCTCCTGCTGCTGGAGGGATTTCTCCAGCTCCTCACGCACTTCCTTCAGCGGTTTGGTCACCGCGGGTTTTTTCGCCTCCACATAGAGCAGGTAGTAGCTGCCGGCCATCTCGACCACATCGCTGACCTGCCCGGGCTTCAGTGCAAAGGCGATCTTGGTCAGATTGTCATTGAGCTGCTTGCGATTGATCCAGCCCCAGTCGCCGCCCGTCTCCTGCGTCGGATCTTCGGAATACATCCGCGCCAGATCGCCGAATTCAGCACCCTCGACGATCTTCTCGCGGATCTCCTCGATCATCTTCTTCCGCGAAGCGCTTGCGCCGGATTGCTTGATGGCGATGAGCCGGAGCTTGATCTGATCCTCCGAGCTGAACTCCGCGGCCCGTGCGCGGTAGGCCTTCTGGATCATGTCCTCGGTGATCACCGGTGCGCCGCCTTTCAAAGACATCCGCCGCATTTCCTGCACGATCACCACGTCGCGCTGCTGCTCCTTGAATTTCTCCAGCGTGTAATCCTGAGCCGCCAGGGTGCGCAGGAAGGCCGAGCGATCGCCGCCGAACTCCTCCCGCACGATGGTCTGCACGCGCTCGTCGATCACGTAGTCCGGGAGCTGGAATTTGTTGTTCTTGAACTCCTGCAGGATGAGCTGCCGGTCGATGAGATCATTGATCGCCTGGAGGCGGACCTCCTTCACCTTCTCCACGAGTTCCGTGCCTTTGTATTCCGCCCGGATCGCCTTTTCCTTCGGCCCGACGAGCTGCCGGACATCGGAGAAAGTGATGACGTCCTGGTTCACGACTGCGGCGATCCCGTCGAGCACCTCCTGGGCGGAGCCTGCCGCGGTGAGGAGCGCGGAGACGGACAGCGAGGCGAGCAGACGGGCGGCGGAGCGGTGCATGGGTGAAGTGAAAGAGCGGGAGGTGGCAAGGGTAGGAGCCGAAAAATCGAAGTCAAGTGGACGGAGGCCCGCGCGCATCCAGGTCGGGCGCGTGGCGCCTGTGGCTTGCTTTTGGACGGACTGCTCCCACACTGCACGCCCATGTGCTTTTCCGTCCGCTTCGCCGCACTCCCGCCGGCTTTATTCCTCATCGGCAGCCTCCGATACGAGGCGATCATGAATCGCAGTCCAGAACGCTCCGGGTACATTCGAGCGGCAGGTGTTGCCGGGCGTAGCACTGATCGAAGCGAGCCCGGTGTCACGGGTCAGTAGCAGCGCCGGATGCGCTCTGCTGTGAAGAGGCCCGGTCGCGGGACGCGAAGTGAACGCGTGCGGATCTATCAGCTCCTGCCGCGACTCTTCGGGAATACGAACGAGACGCGCACGCCGCACGGCACGCTCGCGCAGAATGGCGTCGGGAAATTCGCCGACCTGCACGCAAAGGCGCTCGCGTCCCTCCGCGTCCTCGGCTGCACCCACCTCTGGCTCACCGGCGTGCTCCGCCACGCGACCGCCACGGACTACTCGTCCATCGGCCTGCCCGCGGATGATCCCGACCTGCTCAAGGGAGTCGCCGGCTCGCCATTTGCCATCACCGATTACTTCGATGTGTGCCCCGATCTCGCCACGGTGCCGGCCCGGCGGCTGGATGAATTTCGCGCGCTGCTCGCCCGCATGGCCACCGCCCGACTCGGGGCGATCATCGACTTCGTGCCAAACCACGTCGCCCGCAGCTACCGCTCGGTCGTGCGCCCGCAGCTCGACTTTGGCGCGCGTGATGGGCGGTCGCTCTTCTTCGATCCGCGCAATAATTTCTTCTGGCTCCAGCGCGACTCGCCCGGCGGCGGCCCGCCCCTGCGCCTGCCCACCGTCGGCTCTGCTGGCGAATACTCGAGCGCAACCTGCCGCGTCCTTGGTCGCGGCGATGGACGTTACGACGGCGAATTGGAGTCGGGCCGCGTGACCGGCAACAACGCGGTGACCTGGCGTCCCGCGCTCACCGATTGGTATGAGACGGTAAAGCTCAACTACGGGTACGACTTCACCACCGGCACGCGCGCTTATCCACACGCCGCCCAGCCCGACCTGCCGATCCCCGATACATGGAGGAAGATGGACGCGGTCCTCGCGTATTGGCAGGACTTTGGCGTCGCCGGATTTCGCTGCGACATGGCGCACATGGTCCCGCCGGAATTCTGGAACTGGGCCATCGCCCGAGCGCGGAGTCGGCATCCGCAGGTGCTCTTCATCGGCGAAGCCTACGATGACGATCCGCTGAAAGTGGGCACGGGACCGGTGATGGAAGATCTGCTGAGCGCCGGCTTCGATGCGGTGTATGACGACCTGGGCTACAAGACGGCGAAAGGGCTCTACGATGGCCTGCGGTGGGCCAATGACCTCGACGCCCAGGCGGGAATGCCGCTCTTTCACCGCTCCCTCCGCTATACGGAAAATCACGATGAAGTGCGTCTCGCCGGGACGTGCGAATGGGGCGGTATCGGCATGCACGTCGGCCGCGCCGTGTCGGGCATCCTCTTTGGCATCGGGCGCGGCCCGGTGCTGCTCTACAGCGGACAGGAAGTCGGTGAACCCGCGGCGGGCGCGGAAGGCTTCGGCGGGGACGACGCGCGCACGACGATCTTCGACTACTGGTCGATGCCGGAGTTGGTGAATTGGATCAATGGCGGCGCCTGCGATGGGGGCCGGCTCTCGGGCGCGCAGAAGGAGCTGCGCGCGTTTTACGGACGGCTGCTCCGCCTCGTCGGCGAACCCGCCTTCCGCGACGGCGAATTCCTCGCGCTCAATCCCGCCAATCGCGACAACCCGGACTTCGGACGCCTGCCCGGTGAGACCGTCAGCGGCCACTGGCTCTACGCCTTTCTCCGGCGCGATCCCGCGGGTGGGCAGACCTTTCTCGTCCTCGCCAATCTGCACCCGACCGAGACTCTCCGGCGCGTCCGCGTGACATTTCCGCCCGAGGCCGCGGCCTGGCTCGGCGCCGGAGCGACTTTTGCCGAGCGGCTCGGGAAGAGACCCACCCACGACTTGCGGGCGACGAAGACGGGTGTGACACTCGGCGGCATCCCACCGCTTACCCCGCTCTACTTTGAAATCCTCCGTCCTCCCGCGTAGCTCCGTCTGGTCTCTGGTTGCCTGCGCGTCGCTCGCGCCGCTCCTCGGAGGTTGCGAGAAAAAACCGACCGCCGCGGAGATCGAAGAAGTGCGCCGAGTTCAGGAGGCCACGCCCGTGCCGACGCCACAACCCGGCGCGTGGATGTACGACAAGAGCCGGAAGTCGCCGCTCGACGAGAAGCCGCGCCGGTAGCTGGGAGCAGCGGCTCTCCAGCCGCGCCTGAGCGCCGAGGCGACAGGAATGTCGCCGCTCCCAGTCGCTTGACCGCTCCCGCCGTTTCTGTCGCACTTCGCGCGCCTTCCTCCCGACATGCACCTGCCGCTGACTCTTGCCGCCATCGACGCCGCCACGCTCTGGCCTTTCGCCATCCTCGTCATCAGCGTCACCTTCATCATCGTCGCGATCACGAAGCTACGGCTCCACCCCTTCCTCGCGCTAATCCTCGCGGCCTTCCTCGCGGGGTTCCTGACCACCGAGTTCAAGCCGGACCAGATCGCACGCCTGCCCTCGATGATGCGCGAGGATGCGAAGGCGAATTCCTTTGTCGCGGCGGTGGAGTTGACCGCCGTGGAATTTGGAAGCGCCGCGGGCACCATCGCGCTTTCCATCGGCCTCGCGTCGATCATCGGCATGTGTCTGATGGAGAGCGGCGGCGCGGACAAAGTGGTGCGCCG
>JBGSYE010000565.1:0-6839 GCA_041751075.1 Chthoniobacteraceae bacterium | reverse complement strand
GGAGCAGTAGAGCACCACCGCGCGCTCCCGTGGCACATCGCTCAATGCCGCGCGAATCTGCGCCGGCGTCTCCGCCCACACCGCGCCGGGGAGATGACTCACGGCGTATTCTTCACGCGTGCGGGTGTCGATGAGCACGGGGCGTTCTTTCTCCGTGCCGAGCCGGCGCGCGAGTTCCGCCGTGGTCATCTGCGGCACGCCCGGCCAGTCGCGCTGAATCCACGCGAACACCGATTCCCACGTCAGCTTTCCACCGGGCGGCCCGGCGAGCGCCCACTCCGCGCCGAGCCAGAGCGCGGCGCAGGCCGCGAGGCCGAGGGTGCCGAAGGTGAGCAAGCGAAAGTGGCGTGAGTTCATGCGTGGCATCCGATTCGAGCAGTGGAGCGGCAGTTCTATTCCTTGGCTGCGGAGAGCCGCGACTGAATCAGTTCTTGCGAAGGCCGAGCACCTTGATGCGCGAAGCGAGCGTTGTGGGCTTCATGCCAAGGAGTGCCGCAGCGCCGTCGTCGCCAAAGATTTTGCCACCAGTCTGTGCGAGGGCCGCGGTGATGCTCTCGCGCTCACGTTGCTTGAGTTCGGCGCGCGTGAGCACGGGAACGCGTTCGGCGAAAGCTGGCGCGCCCCCGGATGCCGGGCGCGTGGAAGCGCTCAGGGGGTCAAATTGCAGCGGGCCGCCCTGGCTCAAAATGACGGCACGTTCGACGGCGTTTTGCAGTTCGCGGACGTTGCCCGGCCAGTCGTGCGTCGCGAGTTGGCGGGCAGTGGCATTCGTGAGTTTCGGCGGGCGGCGATTCATCCGCTTTGCGGCGCTGCGGAGGAAGTGCTCGGCGAGGCGCGGGATGTCCTCGCGGCGGTCGCGCAGCGGCGGACTTTCGATGGGGAAAACGCTGAGGCGGTAAAATAGATCCTGTCGGAAGCGACCTGCTCCGACCTCGGCTTTGAGGTCGCGATTCGTGGCCGCGATGATGCGGACGTTGATTTTGCGCACCCGCGTGTCGCCCACGCGCTCGACTTCCCGCTCCTGCAAGACGCGCAGCAGCTTGGCCTGCATGGGCAGCGGCACTTCGCCGATTTCATCGAGGAAAAGCGTGCCGCCATCGGCGAGTTCAAAACGTCCCGCCTTGTCGCGCAACGCTCCTGTGAAGGCGCCGCGCGCGTGGCCGAAGAACTCGCTCTCGAACAACGCCTCGGGCACGGCACCGCAGTTCACTGTGATCAGCGGCCGGCTCGCGCGCTGGCTGCGCGCGTGGATGGCGCGGGCGACGAGTTCCTTGCCAGTGCCGCTTTCGCCGCTGATGAGCACGGTGGCATCGGTCGCGGCCACGAGTTCGACCTGCTGCTGCACTTTGCGCAGCGCGGGGCTTTCGCCGAGGAGATCGCCGCTGCCGCGCACGGCAGTCACTTCCTCGCGCAGGTAGCTATTTTCCTCCTCCAGTCGCTCTTTGAGGAAGGCGATTTCCTCGAAGGCGTTGGCGTTCGCGATGCTCACGGCGGCGTGGTCGGCGAAGACGCGGAGCCACTCGAAATCGGCCTCGCCGAGCACCGCGCAGTCGAATATCGCGAGCACCCCGAGCACCTCTCCGCGAAAGACGAGCGGCTGCGCGGCAAAGGTCCGCACCGCTTCGCGGTGGAACCACTCGCGGTCGGCGATCCAGTCCTCGTCGCCGGTCAACCCCGGCAGCAGGAGCGGCTCTCCGCTAGCGGCGACGCGCCCGATTTTCCGCACGCCGAGCGGGAAGCGGCGGAATGATCCATCCGTGCGCGAGAGGTCGGCGTCGGCGTCGTCGGAGTTGCCCGCGCTGGCGACGAGATGCAGGCAGCGGGTCTGGTCGGGGCATTCCTCGCGGAAGCGGCAGGTGGCGCACAGGTCGCCGCCGTTGAGCAGCCAAATGCGGGCGAGGGCGACGTTCTTGCAAGCCGCGATGCCGCTCACGATGGCGCGCAGGACTTCGGGCAGCGTGCGGTTTTGCGCCATGGAGACCATGACTTTTGGAAGATCGACGCACTTCATTGCGCCAAATGACTACGATAGTTCGTTTAGTGAGGGAACTATATTTCGTAAAACACGAAAACTCGTAGCGCCGTTACGTTTCCTGGAAAGAGTGCGTTTTACTCTGTTGGCGATGCCTTTTCGACCCACGCGAAGGCTCTGGCACGCGTCGTGTGTAATAAGGCGGCACCGGAGCAATCCGCGCCACCGCACCATTTTTCTCGAACCAACCAACCACACAAAAAGTCAATGAACCGCATCCATGGTCGAAATCGTGCAGCACGTCGCGCTGAACATCCTCACCAACTACATGAACAACGTCGCCCGAACGGTCATCGACTTTTCGGAGGTGAAACCGGGCGAACTCGAGGCTGCTACCGCGAAAACCTGCACCACCGCCGGATGCGGCTGCGGTCACTGAACACGGGACGACTCTTCCCATGAATTCCCGTCCGCCGCTCCCGCCCTTCACCGAGGAAACCGCGCGCCAGAAAGTCCAGGTGGCCGAAGACGCATGGAACAGCCGCGACCCCGAACACGTCGCGCTCGCCTACACCGAGGACACCGAATGGCGCAACCGCGCGGAGTTCCTGCGTGGGCGCGCCGAAGTCGTCGCGTTCCTCAAACACAAGTGGGCGCGCGAACTCGACTACCGCCTGCAAAAGACGCTCTGGGCCTTCACTGGCAACCGCATCGCCGTGCGCTTCGAGTATGAATTCCACGACGACTCCGGCCAGTGGTATCGCGCCCACGGCAACGAGAACTGGGAGTTCGACGAGCACGGCTACATGGCCCGCCGCCTCGCCAGCATCAACGACCATCCCATCCGCGAGCAGGACCGCAAATTCCGCTGGCCGCAAGGCTCGCGCCCCATGCCCGCGCCGCGCCTGGCCGAGCTGAACTTTTGAACCCAACCACTTCCACGAAGCGACCATGAGCACGACATCTCCAAAACTCACCGTTCCGAATCTCACGCAACGTCCGCCGCGCAGTCCGCGCGTCCGCCTCGGCGGTTACGCGATGCTGCCGCGCATCCTCGACAAGGCCCGCGCCACGCTCAACGGCCACGCGGGCGACTACAAATTCGGCAACCCGATGGACCAGCACTTCCTCGCCTTCACCGGCATCGCGCCGGATGCGCTGCTCGACCAAGTGAAGACCGACGCGGGCGACTGGCAGTTGCTCCAGTGGATTCAAGCGAACGCCAGTCCGAGCCGCGCCACACACGAGATTCGCACTTGGTCCGCGTGGCTCGAAACCATGCCCATCGGCGATGCCGAGGACCTGGAGTGGTTTGCCGCGCAGGTGCGGCGCCTCAATCCCGCCCGCACCGACCTGCACACCATCATGGATTACCTCGATGCCGACGACCACGCCAGCTTCGGCGGACAGCCGTGAAACCGGAGCCGCGAACTCTCTCCCCGAACATCAACCAACAACAAAAACACAACACATGAAACTAGCCATCATCATCACCTCCGACCCGAAGAACGGCGAAGAAGCCCTCGGTCGCGCCTTCAACGCGCTCGCGCTCGCCGCCGAAGCCCACGAGAAGGCCGACGAAGTCAACGTCGTCTTCTCCGGCGCTGGCACGCGCTGGCCCGCCGAGCTTACCAAGCTGACGCACCCGGCCAACGGCCTCTACAACGCCGTGCGCCCGGTCAACACCGGTGCGTCGTGCGGCTGCTCCGCAGTCTTCGGCACCACGAAGGATGTCGCCGCGTGCGGGTTGCCCGAAATCAAAGACCACGCGCTGCCCGGCACGCCCGGCCTTGCGAGCATCCGCCGCTACCTCGCCGAAGGCTGGCAGACGCTGGTGTTCTGAGCGCATGAGGCGGCGGCGGTCACTCGGACTGCCGCCGCCGATTCGCCAACCCGCCTCGCATCATGGCCGGACGTTATTTCGAATCCTATTTCACCCCGAAAGTGCTCGCCGCGCAGCAGCACTACTTCGGACGTTCGCAGCAGCTCCCGCCCCAGCCCGAGCGTGACGCGCTGACCGACGACGAGCGCGCGTTCATCGAAGCGCGCGACTCTTTCTACATGGCGACCGTGAGCGAGAATGGCTGGCCCTATGTGCAACATCGCGGCGGGCGTCCCGGTTTCCTTCGCGTCGTCAGCCCGACGCAGCTCGCCTTCGCCGATTACAAGGGCAACCGCCAGATGCTCTCTACCGGCAACCTCGCTGCCAGCGACCGCGTATCGCTGTTCCTCATGGACTACCCGCGCCGCGAAAGGCTGAAAATCCTCGGCCACGCGCGAGTGGAGGACGCCCGCCAGCACCCGGAGCTGGTCGCGCAGTTTGCCGAACCGGAAGCGCGCGGCATCGTCGAGCGCGTGTTTCTCATCGACGTCGTATCGTTCGATTGGAACTGCCCGAAATACATCACGCCGCGTTACACCGCCGCCGAGGTCGAGGAAGCCATCGCCCCGCTCAAGGCGCGGATTGTCCAACTCGAAGCCCACTGAAAGATAACCAAGGCGTCTGAGTGAACCTCCCGCCCGAAATAGGGCGCCCCTGAGCAGAGATTCGTAGAGCGCCAGTTCGTCCAGCCGGCGCGAGCGGAATGCGCAGTTCCGCCGCGGCCAGCACCGAGAGGGAGGCTGGCAGGCGCGGCTCCCGCTCGATGACCGCGTAGCAATAGCCGCCGCGTGTGACGCCGGTGAGAAAGGAGAGGCTGATATTGGGCACCGCCATGAGGCTCAGCACACGCGACAAGTTCGGCCAGAGCACGGCGTATTGAGATGAGAGGAGTGGGACGGACGAGAATACGCGAGGCTATTCCGTCATCCGACCCATTCGGCGTGCGCGGCGAATCTCCGTGGAATATTCCGCGCGCCGCGCTGACTCTGGTCGGGGCTGCGGGGCAGCAGCCCAAGCCGGGCCGCAATTGAACTGCCGTCGCTGGTTGTTTGCGTTATCTTCCGCGCCATGAAAATGACGTTGGATGGAAAGGTTGCATTAGTTACCGGAGCTTCACGCGGCATTGGCCGGGCCATTGCCGAACGCCTCAGCCACGAAGGCGCAGCGGTGGTCATCAACTATGTGCGCAATGCGGATGACGCCCTCAAACTCGTTGGCCAGATTGAAGCGTCAGGCGGAAGGGCGCTGGCAGTTCAGGCTGACGTGGGGCAGGTTTCGGAGATCGTCCGGCTGTTTGATGCAGCCCTCGCCCATTTCGGCAAGTTGGACATACTGGTGAACAACGCGGGCATTATGTTCAACAAACCAGTGAGCACCGTAACCGAGGCGGAGTTCGACCATATCTTTGCGGTGAATGTGAAGGGGACTTTCTTTGCCTGCCAGCAGGCGGCCACGCGTCTGGTTGAAGGCGGACGGATCATCAATTTCTCCAGCACCACCACGGTGATGATGCTGCCCACCTACGGAAGCTACGTCGCCACCAAGGGCGCGGTGGAGCAACTCACCCGTTCGCTCGCCAAGGAACTCGGGCCACGCCGGATTACCGTCAACGTCGTCTCGCCCGGTCCCACCGACACTGAGCTGTTCAAGATCGGAAAGACCGAGGAACAACGGCAAAGTCTGGCGCAAGCGTCAGCCTTTGGCCGCCTCGGCCAACCGAGCGAAATCGCCGAGGTGGTTGCCTTCCTGGCCAGTGATGCAGCCAATTGGATGACTGGCCAGAACGTCCGCGTGAATGGCGGGGTCGGCTGAGAACAATCGCTCCAAGGACGCCGCTGATAGACGGGCGCGGCAACGTGTCCAATCTGCGCGGCTCGATTCTCCGATGGGCGAACGAAGGCCGTGCCATCGAGCGTGACGGCCAGCCGACCACTTTGTTCGTGGAATGAAGAAGGTAAAATGAACGACCAGATCATGCTTCGACCCGGGCGGCTCGCCACGTCATTGATTCCATCGCCCGACCCGACGGCCCGTGCGCGGCGAATCTCCGTGGAATAATCCGCGCGCAGCGCTGCTCTGTATCGCCACACCTGCCCGACTTTGTCGGTGGTATCGCCAATCTTGCCGCTCAATTTTCATGATCTCCGTCATCATCCCGACACACGACGAGGCGAGCCATCTGCCGGCCACGCTGGAGTCGATCGCGGGAAACCCGGCGGCGCATGAAGTTCTGGTCGTCGATGCTGGCAGTGGCGATGGCACGGGCGAGCTGGCACGGACGATGGGGGCTCGGGTTCAGTTGAACGTCCGCCGGCAGCGAGCGTTCCAAATGAATGCCGGTGCGATGCAGGCGCGGGGCGACGCGCTCCTCTTTCTCCATGCCGACACGCGGCTGGCACCGACCGCGCTGAATCAAATCGAATCGGCCCTCCGGGAGCCGGATGTCGTCGGCGGAGGATTTGCGCGCCGGTATGATTCTCGTTCACTGTTTCTGCGCGCGACGTGCCTTCTCGCCGAGGTCCGCTCGCGGCTTTCCGGCTGGTTTCTCGGCGACCAGGCGATCTTCGTCCGACGGGAAATGTTCACCGCCCTCGGCGGTTTCCGCGAACTCGACCTCTTCGAGGATTTGGACTTTTCGCGCCGAATGCGGCGCGAGGGGCAGGTCGTCACCTTGCGTCCGCCCGTCGTCTCCTCCGCACGGCGATTCACGCTCCGAGGCCCGCTGCGCACCACGCTCTCCGATTTCAAACTCACGCTGCTCTACGCGCTCGGACGTGATCCGAACGCCCTCGCCGCGCAGCATCGCAGCGGCAGCGATCCCGCGCATGTGCCCGTCACTGCAACCTCTTCCGATCACACCTACCAATCATGAAAGAATCAAAAGGCGAAGGCACCTATAATGCCGTCATCATCGGCGCGGGCACCGCGGGACTCGTCGCCGCGGCAGGCACGGCGGGACTCGGCGGCCGCGTCGCGCTCATCGAG
>JBGSYE010000564.1:0-2863 GCA_041751075.1 Chthoniobacteraceae bacterium | reverse complement strand
CGAAGCCGGAGCACGAAGCACGATTCTCGACGACTGGGCGCCAGGCCGACCGGGCGTCGCGCCCGATCCATCCCCGGCTCCCACGCGCAAGGAACCCGCTCGATGCGGCAGATTCGACGGCGCGCGGGACTCGACCGAAGCGGCCGGGCGCGGGGCCGATTCCCGTTCGGAGTCCGCGTCGCGCTCCGCGATTTGCCACATCCATCCTATCGCCAGCACCAACCCCAGGCAGAGGAGGCCCGCGGCGGAGGTCTTTGGGGAGAGACGCATGGAGCCGCCTAGGTCTCACATTTTCAGCTCTTTCTCAAGGAGCGGGCCGCGCCGCGCTGACGTGCGGACCCGCCAAGTCCCGGATTGCAAGCTGCCACAGGCGCGATACGAGATGCCGCGCTGAGCCTTGCGCCAGCCCCGATGAAACTCGCTCTCTACGGCGGCACCTTCGACCCGATCCACTGCGGCCATCTGATCCTCGCCCGCGAGGCGATGGAGACGCTGGGGCTCGATCGCGTCGTCTTCGTCCCCGCCGCCCACTCGCCCCACAAGCTGGATCGCGAGCCCGCGCCGGCCCGGACGCGGCTGAAGATGGTCCAGGCGGCGATCGCGGACGAGCCGGGCTTCACCTGCGACGATGCCGAAATCGAACGGCCCGGGCCGAGCTTCACCATCGACACCATCGAGCGCGCCGTCGCGCTGCATCCGGGCGCGGAGTTTTTCTACTTCATCGGCCACGACAATGTGCGCGAGCTGCACACCTGGCGGCGCATCGACGAACTCCGGCGGCTCGTGCGCTTCGTCGTTTTCGACCGCGACGGCTGCGACCTGCCCCACGACTTCCTGCATGTGACACGGCAGGTCGATATCTCGGCGACGGAAGTGCGGGCACGGGTTGCGCGCGGCGCGTCGATCCGCTATCTCGTTCCGGCAAGCGTCCGCGCCATCATCGCCCGCGATCAACTTTACCAAGGAAACATCCCCTGAATTCTGAAGACCTCGCCCGGCACTGCGCCGGCATCCTCGACGATAAAAAGGCGGAAAACCTCATCGCCCTCGATCTGCGCGCCATTTCTTCGTTCACCGATTTTTTCATCATCGCGTCGGGCACCTCGGAGCCGCACCTGAAAGCGCTCGTGGGTGAACTCGAAGGACGCTTGAAAAAGGAGCACGGCGTGGAGGCGATGGCCGTGGACGGTTTCCCGACGAGCCAGTGGATCGTCGCGGATTTCAGCGACGTGGTGGTGCATCTCTTCAGCAAGGACAAGCGCGGGTTTTACGCCCTCGAAGATCTGTGGAGCGACGCCCCGCGGCTGCCGCTCGGCTCCGGGCAATGACCTGGATTCTCGAAACGTCGATCCCCTGCCCGTGGTGCGGCGAGGTCTTTGCGAGCACGGTCGATACTTCGCAGGGCGGTTACACCACCATCGAAGACTGCGCGGTCTGCTGCCGCCCGATCGAGATCACCGTCACCTGCACGCCCGGTGAGATCGAGTCGGTGGACGCGGCTCGCGGGTGAGCCACGTAGATATTCCGCCTTGGCGTCCTCGCACCTTCGCGTAGTTCATTGAGTCATGCGCAAGCGCGAGATCAAAATCCTGTGCCCCGAGTGCCACTGGAAGCCCCGGCAATCCTCCCGCTGGTCATGCTCCTGCGGTTGCGCGTGGAACACCTTTGACACCGGCGGCGTGTGCCCGAAATGCGGCCAGGCGTGGGCGGACACGCAATGCCTCGCCTGCCACGAGTGGTCGCCGCATCGCCAGTGGTATCGCGAGCACATCGAATCCTACGACGAGATCACCGCCGAGTTCACCGCGCGCCTCGGTCCGGGTCTCTGATGCGTCTCGAAGTCCTCAACACCGGCTCGGAGCTGCTCCTCGGCAGCGTCCTCAATACGCACGTCCGCGTCTTCGCCGAGGCGCTCTTCCCGCTCGGGCTGCGCATCGCGCGGCAGACCGCAGTCGGCGACGGCGAGCCGATCCGCGAGGCGCTCGCGGAGATCATCCAGCGCACGGACATCGTGCTCATCACCGGCGGCCTCGGCCCCACGACGGATGATGTGACGCGCGAGGCCGTCGCTGATTTGCTTGGCTTGAAGATGATCCAGGATCCCGAGGTGATGGCCGCGATCGAAGCGCGCTTCGCCCGGCGCAGCCTTCCAATGAGCGTCCGGAATGCCCGGCAGGCCGAACGTCCGCCGGAAGCCACGGTGCTGGTGAATCCCTTCGGCACCGCGCCGGGGCTCTACCTGCCACCCCTGCCGGGAAAGGTGGCCGGCGGTGGAGCATCGCCGCACCTCTTCATCCTCCCCGGCCCGCCGCGCGAGTTGCGGCCCATGGTCGCGGACTGGGTGATGCCGATGCTGCGGGAAATCGTGCCGCCGCAGCCCGAGACCGTCATGCGCGTACTGCGGATCGGCGGCGTCGGCGAATCCATGGTCGAGGAGCGCGTAGGCGCACGCATGCTCGCGCTGGGCATCGAACTCGGCTACTGCGCGCGGCCCGGCGAGGTCGATGTGCGCTTGATCGGCGCGCCCTCCCTGGTTGCGCAGGCCGAGCAGATCGTGCGTGCGGAATTTGCGCTCCAGCTTTTCTCCGACGACTCCCGCGCGCTGGAGGAGGTAGTCGTGCAATGCCTCACCGCGCGCGGCGAGACCCTCGCGATCGCCGAGTCCTGCACCGGCGGCGGCCTAGCCAATCGCGTGACCAATGTGCCCGGCGCCTCCGCGGTGTTCCTGCAAGGCTTCGTGACCTACGCGAACGATGCGAAGATCAACCTTGCGGGTGTCGCACCAGAATCGCTCGCGACGCATGGCGCAGTCAGCGAACAGGTGGCACATCAGCTTGCGGATGGCGCGCGTTCCGCGCTCGGC
>JBGSYE010000563.1:0-5263 GCA_041751075.1 Chthoniobacteraceae bacterium | reverse complement strand
CTTCACCGTGCATGTGGCCAGCCAGGCCGGGCTTTTCCGCATCGCCGCCAGTGACGCCGATGCGCTCGGCCAGGAAGTCGCCGCGAAGGCCGTGGACGAGGGCCCCTTCGAGGGCGAGAAAGTGTGGGCGCAACTGCGCGAATGTTTCGACCCGGAGATCCCGGTGAACATCGTGGACCTCGGCCTCATCTACAGCGTGGATTTTGCCGAAGACGACAGCGGCAAAGGCCAACGCGTGAGCGTGAAGATGACGCTGACCGCACCCGGTTGCGGCATGGGCCCGACGATTGCCCGCGATGCCGAGCTGCGCATCCTCGCCGTGCCCGGAGTGGCCAGCGCGTCGGTCGAAGTCGTCTGGGATCCGCCGTGGAGCCCCGCGCTGATCTCTCCCGCGGGCAAGGAACAACTCGGGATGGAATAGTGTGGACGTAGTCCGCACTGCTTTCGTGCTCGGTGCTGGTTTGGGCACCCGGCTGAAGGCGCTCACTTCCCGGCGACCCAAGCCGCTCATCCCGGTCGTCAATCGCCCCCTCATCACCTACGCCTTCGATCATCTGCTCGGCGCTGGAGTCGGGCGCTTCGTCGTGAATACGCACTGGCGCGCCGAGGCCTACGACACGGCCTTTCCCGACGCGACGTACCGCGGTGCGCCGATCGCTTTTCACCACGAGTCGCCAAAGGTGTTAGAGACGGCGGGCGGGATCAAGAATGCCGAAGACCTCCTGCAAGATGGCCCCTTCTGGGTCTATAACGGCGACATCCTCGGCACCCTCCCGCTCGAAGCCGCACTCCGCGCGCACTTTGATCGCGGCAACGAAGTCACCCTCGTCCTGCGATCGAAAGACGGCCCGCTCCAGATCTCCTGCGACGAAGCGAGCGGTCGCATCTTCGACATCGGCCGCCGCCTCGACCCCGCGAGCGAGCCGCGCTTTCTTTTCACCGGCATCTATCTCGTGAACTCGGAATTCCTCGCCCGCATCCCGCCGGCGAAGGTCATCAGCGTCGTGCCGATCTTCTGCGACATGATCCGCGCCGGAGCGAAGCTCGGCGGCGTCGTCATCGACGAAGGCGAGTGGTGGGATCTTGGAACTCGCGAGCAGTATCTGGCGGTGCATCGGGCGCTGCACTGCGGCACCGAGAGTTGGATCGCACCGGGTGCGAAAGTCGCGGCGAGCGCGCAAATTTCTGGCGCAACGGCCATCGGCTCCGGCGCGCGAATCGGAGACGGCGCGAAGCTGCGCGACTGCATCGTGTGGGAAAATGCCAGGATCGCCGCGGGCTCGGAGTTGGAGCGGTGCGTCGTCACCGCCGACGCGCTCGCCGAAGGCACGCTCACAAACGCGGATATCTGAACGGCGTGCAACGCGTCGTGACACAGCTCTCCGGCCTGTGCGATAGCTTCGAGTCATGGCCGACCCCGCCACCCCCGAGCACCAGCGCCTCGCCGAAGATGAGACGCGGGAGAAGAACTGGAAACGCTGGGGGCCGTATCTGGCGGAGCGGCAGTGGGGGACCGTGCGCGAGGATTACTCGGCGGATGGCGACGCGTGGAATTATCTCCCGCACGATCACGCTCGCAGTCGCGCCTATCGCTGGGGCGAGGATGGGCTGCTCGGCATCACCGATCGCGAGTGCCGGCTTTGCTTCGCGCTGGCGCTGTGGAATGGGCGCGATCGCATTTTGAAAGAGCGGCTCTTCGGGCTCTCGAATCCGCAGGGGAATCATGGGGAGGATGTGAGGGAGTGGTATTGGTATCTCGACTCGACGCCGACGCATTCCTACCTGCGGGCGCTCTACAAGTATCCGCAGGCCGAGTTTCCCTACACGCGGCTGACGGCGGAAAATGCGCGGCGCTCGCGGCATGAGCCGGAGTTTGAAATCAACGACACCGGCGTCTTCGACCAGCAGCGATACTTCGACATCTATGCGGAGTATGCGAAGGCGGCGCCGGAGGATCTGCTCATCCGCATCACCATTGCAAATCGCGGCCCGGACACCGCGCCGCTGCACGTCCTGCCGACGCTGTGGTTCCGCAATACCTGGACGTGGACCGGCGAGCGCGAGACGCGGCCGCTGATCCGCGAGGAGAGCAGCACGCTGCTCACCGCGACGCACCCGACGCTCGGCGAGTTCCACTTTCAGGCGGAGAAGTGCGAAGGCGTCGAGCCGGAGTTTCTCTTCACGGAAAACGAGACGAACAACGCGCGGCTCTTCGGTGCGGAGAATGCCTCGCCGTTCGTGAAGGATGCGTTTCACGATTTCGTCGTGCGGGGTCGGCGGGATGCGGTAAAGCCCAACGGCTGCGGCACGAAGGCAGCCGCGCAATATGTGCTGGAGATTCAGCCGCAAGGCGTCGTCACGCTGCGGCTGCGGCTCTCGCCCGTGGCCGAGCCGCTGGTGCTCGATGAGGCGACCTTCGAGACGATCTTTGCGCAGCGGCGCGCCGAGGCGGAGGCGTTTTACGAGACGAAATTTGCGCCGCACATTCGCCCCGCGCAGCGCCAGGTGATGCGCCAGGCCTACGCCGGCCTGCTGTGGACAAAGCAGTTCTATCACTACGTCGTGAAGGACTGGCAGCGCGGCGATCCGGCGATGCCACCGCCGCCCGCCGGCCATGCACACACGCGGAACGCCGACTGGCCGCACCTCTACAACGCCGACGTACTCTCGATGCCCGACAAATGGGAATACCCGTGGTACGCCGCATGGGACGTGGCCTTCCACATGATCCCGATGTCGCGGATCGACCCGCACTACGCGAAACGCCACCTGCGGCTCCTGCTGCGCGAGTGGTACATGGCGCCGAACGGGCAAATCCCCGCTTACGAGTGGAACTTCTCCGACGTAAATCCGCCCGTCCACGCGTGGGCCTGCTGGCGCGTGTACAAGATCGCGGGCCGCGCGGGAGAGCGCGACACGGAGTATCTTGAACGCTGCTTCCAAAAGCTGCTGATGAACTTCACCTGGTGGGTGAATCGCAAGGATCCCTCGGGGAAAAACATCTTCGCCGGCGGCTTCCTCGGGCTCGACAATATCGGCCTATTCGACCGCTCGAAACCGCTGCCCGGCGGCGGCACACTGGAGCAGGCAGACGGCACCGCGTGGATGGCCTTTTACTGCGGCACGATGCTCTCGATGGCGCTCGAGCTCGCGAAAGAGCGTCCCGCTTACGAAGACATGGCGTCGAAATTCTTCGAGCACTTTGTCGCCATCGTGGATGCGATGAACACGCTCGGCGGCACCGGGCTCTGGCACGAAGAGGACGGCTTCTACTACGACTCCGTCGCCGTCGATCACCGCACCGTGCCGCTTCGGGTGCGGTCGCTCGTCGGCATCGTCCCGCTCTTTGCGGTGGAAGTGCTCGAGCAGGAGACGATCAAGGCGCTGCCGGGATTCCGGAAGCGGATGCGCTGGTTCCTCGATCATCGCCAGGATCTCGGCCGGCATGTGAGCTACATGGAGCGTTGCACGCCAGCGGATCGCTCCTGCACCGAGATGCGGCTGCTCGCCATCCCGAGCAAGGAGCGCCTGCTGCGGGTGCTCCGCTACGTGCTGGATGAATCCGAGTTCCTCGCCCCTTTCGGCGTGCGCTCACTTTCCAAGCACTACGAGACGCATCCGTATCGCGCGGATTTCGATCACGGCTCCGGGGCCGTCCTCCCCTACGAGCCCGGCGACTCGACGACCGGGATGTTTGGCGGCAACTCGAACTGGCGCGGCCCGATCTGGTTTCCGCTCAACTACCTGCTCATCGAGTCG
The DNA here is from genome assembly GCA_041751075.1 of Chthoniobacteraceae bacterium. Lineage (GTDB taxonomy): Bacteria > Verrucomicrobiota > Verrucomicrobiia > Chthoniobacterales > Chthoniobacteraceae > JANNXQ01. The sequence continues at coordinate 1,504 of JBGSYE010000563.1, read as the reverse complement.
CTGGAAAAGTATCACCACTTCTACGGCGACGGCGTGCGCGTCGAGTGCCCCTCCGGCTCTGGCCGGATGCTGAATCTCCAGCAAGTCGCCACCGAACTCTCCACCCGCCTCACGCGTCTCTTTCTCCCCGACGAGCACGGCCAGCGTCCGTGCTATGGCGGCGACGCGCGCTTCGCGGAAGATCCGCACTGGCGCGACCTCGTGCTCTTCCATGAATTCTTCCACGGCGACACCGGCCAGGGCCTCGGCGCGAGCCACCAGACGGGCTGGACGGCGCTCGTCACGCGTTGCATGAACATGGCCGCGCGCGTGCAGGAGCAGTGAGCCCGATGAAACTCCCGCACGCAGAACTCACGACAGTGAATTCCACCTCGTGCCGTCGCGCGTGCTCCGAAAGTGCTGCGGCCAGTACCTGCCATTCGTGGGCCGTGAATCCGAATTGGGGGGAAAATGCGGCTTTGCTTTGGCGGTTACGATGGCCACACCGTTGCGCTGTTGACTCTCGAACGCGGGCAGGTCCGCCCGCGTTCCGCGGAAGACATTCCGCACGCGCGCAGGCTGGCCGCGGCCTGAGCACACGGCCTTTGCGGCGTTGGGTCGCGAGGGCTTGCTGATGTCCACGCCCCGTTCTTGCCGGTGTGACAAACCATCGGCACTCTGCAGCGAATGACCCCCTGCCGCTGGCTCTTTCCATCGCCGATCGACCCGGCGCAGACACGACCGCTCGCGCGCGGGCTCAAGCTCTCGCGCTTTGCGGCGGAGCTGCTCGCGCGCCGGGGTTTTCCGTCGCTCGAGGGCGCGGGGCGATTTCTCGATCCGCGGCTACAGTCGCTCGGCGATCCCTTTGCGCTCCCGCAGATGGACGCGGCGGTCTCTCGCATCCTCGCGGCAGTCGAGCGCGGCGAGCGGATCGTGCTCTACGGCGACTACGATGTGGATGGCGTCACTTCGCTCGCGCTGCTCACGCGAGTGCTGCGAGCTTACGACGCGGAGCCGGCGTGCTTTCTCCCTTCGCGTGCGGATGAAGGCTACGGCTTGAGCGCGGATGGGGTGGCGCGCTGTGTTGAGACGCTCCACCCGCAGTTGCTCATCGCGGTGGATTGCGGCACGGGCTCGGTGGCGGAGATCGCCGCACTGCGCGCGCAGGGGATCGATGTCATCGTCGTCGACCATCATGAGTGCGGCGAGGTGCTTCCAAAGTGCGTCGCGCTGGTGAATCCCAAGCTCGGCGCCGACCACCAGTATCTGTGCAGTGTCGGCCTCGTTTTCAAAGTCGCGCACGCACTGCTCAAGCGGCGTCCGGTGCCGTCCTTCGACTTGAAGTGCTGCCTCGATCTCGTGGCGCTCGGCACCGTGGCGGACCTCGTGCCGATCCGGGATGAAAATCGCATCCTGGTGAAGCGCGGCCTGGAACAGCTCGCCCGCTCGCAGTGGCCGGGCGTGCGGGCGCTCATCGAGGTGACGGGACTGACGCCTCCGTTCACTCCCGGCAACGTCGGCTTCG
>JBGSYE010000562.1:0-7891 GCA_041751075.1 Chthoniobacteraceae bacterium | reverse complement strand
TCGCTGCGTTACTTCGCGGAGTTCAACCGGTCGAAGCACCTGGGCGTCGCGTTCGCGCTGCATCATTTGCATCAGTGGGCCGATCAGATTCCCACGCTCATCCATGAGCTTGGGCCGTCGCAGATTCCATTCATCTACTTCCAGGAACACTGCGAAGGCATTCGCGCCAAGGTCGCGAAGGAGATCGAGATGAAACAGATGCCGGGCTTCGGCGGCGGACTCGACTACCGGCCGATCGTGAAGGCGCTGCGCGACATCCGCTATGCGGGCTACGTGGAGATTTTCATGCACCCGACGCCGCGCGGGATTCCGATCCTGCCGACCGCGCCGGAAATCACCGCGGCGATCAACAAGTCACGCGCCTACATCGAGCAGTGCCTGCAGGAGGCCGCCGCGTGAAGCGCGCCCTCGTATTTTTTACCGCCGGACTACTCGCGCTCTCCTCGGCACAGGGCTCGCCGGTGGTTGTCGCGTTCGAGCGTTTCCACACCGCGCAGCCGACGGCGGAGGGCGGCCGCCTGCTTTACAACGAACTCGGCTGCATCAACTGCCACGGAGGAAGCACGGAACTCCCCGCGCGGCGCGGGCCGAACCTCGCCGGAGTGACGCAGCGCGTGCAGGCCGATTGGCTGCGCGCTTTTCTCACCGATCCGCCTGCCGCGCGCACTGGCACGACGATGCCGCACATGCTTTCGCCGGCCGACGTGGATGCCGTGCTCCACTACCTCGCGACGCTGAAATCCGCGGCCTCGAAAGCGAAAGGCCCGCGCCATGTGAATGCCGCTCGCGGTGAGAGCCTCTTTCACACGATCGGCTGCGTAGCGTGTCACGCACCGGAGGCCGGCTTCCGACCGCCGGACGGAACTCCCACGGCGGCCGAGTTCACGCATCCGTCGGAGGCATTTCCGAAAATTCGCGACAAGTGGGTGCTGGGCACGCTGGCGGACTTTGTGCGGGAGCCGTTGAAGGTGCGGCCGGATGGGCGCATGCCGCAGTTTGTGCTGGAGCCGCAGGATGCGATCGATCTCGCGGGCTACCTGCTGAAATACGAAGGCAGCGACGGACAGATCGCGCCGACGGTGCCGCCATTCCGATCCGACAAGGCGCTCGCGGAGCGCGGGCGCACCGTAGTCGCCGCAGCGAATTGCGCCGCCTGTCATGCGTTGCCGAAGGACGTTGCTGCCACGCCGGTCGCGCTGGAGGACACGGATGCTGGCTGCATGAAGGTGGGCGCCGTCACGCCGGGAGTGCCGCGTTACGAACTCAGCGTCGCGCAGCGATCGGGCCTGAAACTTTTTCTCGCAGAAGCAAACCGCCCCGCTGCCGCGACCACTGTCGCGACGCTCGCCCTGCAAGCATTGAATTGCACGGCGTGCCACGACCGCGACGGACTCGGCGGGCCCGACACCGCGCGCAAGACTTACTTCCAGGGCGATCACAATCTCGGTGACACGGGACGTTACCCGCCGCCGCTCACCGGCGTGGGCCGCAAGCTCCAGCCCGAGTGGCTCGCGGACGTTCTGGCGGGAAATGCGCGGGTACGCCCGTATCTGAAAACGCAGATGCCCATCTACGGCGAGGCTGTGTCGAAGCTCGGCACACTGCTCGCGAGCGCGGATGCGAAAACGGAGACGCCGTTGCCGGGCGGCGACGACACCGCGGGCCGCAAACTCATGGGCACACTCGGCGGGTTGGGATGCATCACCTGCCATCGGTGGGGCTCGCGCCCGTCGCTTGGCATTCAGGGACTCGACCTCAGCAATCTCGGCCAGCGACTCCAGCCCGGCTGGCTCGCGGAATATCTCGTGAACCCTGCGGCCTATCGCGCGGGCACGTTGATGCCATCCTTCTGGCCCAGCGGCAAAGCGGCGAATGCGGAGATCCTCGGCGGCGACACCGCGCGGCAGATCGCGTCCATCTACTCCTTCGCCAAGAGCGCGAATGGTGAGCCGGAAGGTTTCCCGGAGAACCAAAGCGGCGAGTTTGAAATCATCCCGAAGGAGCATCCTGTCGTGCAGCGGACCTTCATGGAAGGCGTCGGCACCCACGCGATCCTCGTCGGCTTTCCGCAGGGCGTGCATCTGGCGTACGACGGGAAGAACGGACGCCCCGCGCTGGCGTGGCGTGGCAAGTTTTTCGACGGCTACAACACCTGGTTCTCGCGCTTCGCTCCGTTTGAAAAACCGCTCGGCAGCAGCGTGGTGCATTGGCCCGTTCCCTCCGCGAGCAGCTCTGGCACACACTTCGACGGCTACCGTCTCGACACGCAGCGCGCCCCGATCTTCCTCCTGACCGTCGGTGGCGTGCGCATGGAAGATCGCTTCGAGCCCATCGAAGGCGGGCTGCGCCGGGTGCTCAAGTGGGACGCCGCCGCGCTGAAGGATATCGACATTGCGCACCCCGACGGCGCGTCCGTCACCGAGGAACCCGGCAGCACCGCCGGTCAGCGCCGCTTCACCTATCTTTGGCCGCCGAATCGCCAGTAGCCCAATGCAAACACGAGCGCTCCACTCCTCCATTGAACGCGTGGCCGCGAGGCTCCGGGACGCGTGTGGTACCCAGCATTCCGAATCCGCGCGCCAGCTACACTCCGTCCGCGCAATGACCCGCTTACTCCCCACAGTTTCCGCGATTGTCTTTGCGGCCGTCGCGCAGGCCGCGCCTTACGAGATCCTTGATATCCTCACGGCCGACTCGCCATCCGCGTCGCGCAGCACGGACTGGAAGCCCGGCGCTGGCATCGCGCTCGAAGTGGGCGGGATGGATTTCACCGCCGACGGCAAGCTCGCGGTGGCCATCCGCAAAGGCGAAGTGTGGCTGCTCGATGGCGTGCTCGGCGGCGCGCCGGAGAAGGTGACTTACAAGCTTTTCGCCTCCGGGCTGCACGAGCCACTCGGCTTGCTCCGCGATGGTGACGACCTGCTCGTCGCGCAGCGCACCGAAGTCACGCGGCTCCGCGACACGGACAAGGATGGCGTCGCGGATGAGTACCTCAGCGCAGGCCGCGGATGGAACGTCTCGGGCTCGTATCACGGCTACACCTATGGCCCGGCACGCGATGGCAACGGCAACCTATGGGTGTCGCTCAACGTGGACATGGGCGATCGCGCGAACAATAAAGCTCCGTGGCGCGGGTGGGCCGGCATCATCGACGCGAATGGCGAGTTCAAGGCGATGGCGGCCGGGATGCGTTCGCCGTGCGGCCTCGGCCCGAATGCGGCAGGCGACATGTTCTGCGTGGATCAGCAGGGCACCTGGATTTGCACCACGCCGATCTATCACCTGCGGTCCGGCGCATTTTTCCTGAACCCGGAAGGCATCGCCTCGCAGGATCTCCCCGGCTCGCCGCTCAAGCTCTCGGCGCCGATCCCGGAAAAGAAGCCGTATCCCGAGGCACTGCGGGCGCTGCCCGAGATGCGTCCCCCAGCGGTGTGGCTGCCCTACAATAAAATGGGCCGCAGCGGCACGGACCTCGTCGTCGTTCCCGCGGGTGGAAAGTTCGGCCCGTTCGATGGGCAGATGCTGGTTGCGGAATTCACGGATGCGAAGATTGGGCGCGTCTTTCTGGAGAAGGTGGAGGGCGAATACCAAGGCGCGGCGTTTCCGTTTCTCACCGGCTTTGCGTCGGGCATCGTGCGGCTGCTCTTCGCGCCGGATGGGAGTCTCGTGGTCGGGATGACGAGCCGCGGCTGGTCCTCGCTCGGCACGAAATCCTACGGCCTCCAGCGCGTGCGCTGGAATGGCACGACGCCTTTTGCAGTCCGCGAAATGCGCGCCCGGCCCGACGGCTTTGAGTTGACCTTCACCGAGCCCGTGGATGCGGCGACGGCCGGCGATCCCGCGTCGTACTCGATGAAGAGCTACACGTATTTCTACAGCGGCGCGTACGGCAGCGAAGAGATCGAGAATCAGCCGTGTCCCGTCGTCCGCGCGACAGTGAGCGCCGATCGGCTCCGTGTGCTTTTGAAGGTGGATGGCCGCCGCGCACTTTACGTCCACGAGTTGCGCGCGGATGGCGTCCGCTCCGCGGCGAAGGCGAAGCTCGACCACCCCGACGCCTATTACACCCTGAACCGCATCCCTAAATCGTGAGCGTGCAGGGTGAACCACAGAGACACCGAGAGCCGTCGATTTAGCGGCTCGGGTTTCTTATTCCCCTCTGTGAATGTGTCTCGGTGGTTATGCCAAATGTCCCTCCAAAACTTATGCGCATCGCTCGCCTTCTTGGCCTCCTCGTCGCAACCGCATCGGCCTTCGCGGCCGACCACCCGAATGTCGTTCTCATCCTCGCCGACGATCTCGGCTACGGCGATCTGAGCGGCTACGGACATCCGAAGTTCAAGACGCCGCGCATCGACCGCATGGCCGCGGAAGGCGCGAAGCTCACGCAGTTCAACTGCCCCGCGCCCTTCTGCGCGCCGACGCGGGCTTCGCTCATGACGGGTCGCTACCCCTTCCGCTGCGGCATGACGCAGAATCCCGCGCCGGATGGCGGACCCGCGGCCGATGCGCTCCGTCTGCCGGCCTCCGAAATCACGCTCGCGCAGGTGCTGAAATCGGCGGGTTACGCGACGGGCATGGTGGGCAAGTGGCATCTCGGACACAAACCCGGCGCGCTGCCGACGGAACGCGGGTTCGATGAGTACTACGGCATCCCGTACTCGAACGACATGCGGCCCGTGCAGGTGCTCGAAGCCACGACCGTCGTGGAATATCCCGTGGTGCAGGCGACGCTGACCACCCGCTACGCAAAGCGCGCGACCGACTTCATCGAGCGGAACAAGGACAAGCCCTTCTTTCTCTACTTCGCCGAAGCGATGCCGCACAAGCCGCTCGCCGCTTCCGAGAAGCACTACAAACAGAGCGGCGCGGGTCTCTACGGCGATGCACTCGCCGATCTCGACGACAGCGTGGGCGCGGTGCTCGATGCACTCACGAAGCACGGTCTCGACGAGCGCACGCTCGTCCTTTTCACCAGCGACAATGGCGCCACCTTCGGCGGCAGCACCGGCGGCCTGCGCGGCATGAAAGGCAGCACGTACGAAGGCGGCTATCGCGTGCCGATGATCGCGCGCTGGCCGGGCAGGATCCCCGCCGGCCACGTCTCCGCGGAATTCGCGGTGATGATGGACCTCTTCGCAACCGTGCTGAAAGTCACCGGCGCCCAGATGCCCGACGACCGCGTGCTCGATGGACGCGACATCCTGCCGCTCTTCACCAGCGACGCGAAATCACCGCACGACTTCATCTTCGGCCAACAGAACTCACGCCTCGCCACGATCCGCGATGCGCGCTGGAAGCTGCATGTGCTCAAACCCAGCATCGGCCTCGGCGCGCTCACCGATCGCGACGAAGCCTACGTGGACCCGCGCGCGCCCGACGGCGTCACGATCCTCGCGCCGTATGAACAGGCGAAACCGAGCGAGCATCCCGGCACGCGAACCGGCGACGAACCCAAGCCGCTGCAGCTTTTCGATCTTCGCTCCGATCCGAACGAGCAACACAACGTCGCGGCCATCCATCCCGACGAAGTGAAGCGCCTCAAAGCCGGCTACGACGCGATGAATAAGGACGTGCCCGTCGTGGAGGAAGTGAAGCGCGCGCCTTATCCGAAAAAATAACGCCGCCGTCGCAGCGCTAGGCCCATTCGCACAGCGACTCGACGTGGCGCGCGGAGCCGTCGCGCAGCCAGCCATCGAGCTGCGCCTGTTCCTTGAGCTGCTGGCCGCGGAGGCGCGGGACGACCACGAAGCGGCTCTGGATCTCCGGGAGCGCGCTGAGATCGCCCCAGAGTTTTTCAAACTGCGCGACGGGGAAAATATCCTCCTGCCCGTGGCCCCAGCGTTTCTTCACCTCCTTGAGGGTGATGTAAGTCGGCACCTTGGCCGCGAGAATCCGGATCGCCGCGAGGATGCGCTCCTCGGAAGCAGGATCGGGATCGAGGATGTCCGCGCGGGTCAGTCCGAGCGTCGCGAGCAGTCCGTCGATGTCGATCCACGTCGTGAGGGTGTTGTAGTACGTGAGATCAAATTCCAGCTCTTCACGCGGCATCGCGAGACCTTCCACCAGGCGCACGCGGCCATCGACGCGGGCGAGTCCGCCGCCGCGATCTTCGAGCCGCCGGTTGATGACTTCAAAGGTGAGCGTCGCCCCGCTTTCGAGATGCTGTCCGAGCAAGGCGGGATCGAGATCGGCGCCGACGGTGTCGATATTGTGAAGGAGCAGGGTCTGGAGTTGCGGGCGCTCGCGGAGCAGCGTGGCGAGGGTGCCATTGCGCAGCACATTGGGGATCTCGTAGAAGTGCCCGACCGGGTGCATGCACTGGAGCGGGAGATTGTCGGTATAGTTCGTCGCCTCGCCCGTACTCTCCGCCCAGCCGATGAGCGCCTTGCGCCCGGAGTCGCGCACCTTTTGCTGCTGCTCGTCGAGCACCTGCTGCGGCATCTCCTCCCAGGCGAAGCGCAGATCGCGCGCCGCCGGCACGAGCCGGAGCCCCACGCTCCGGCCGCGCGAGAGCAGGAGCGGACCTTCGTAACCGTAGTCGCGGCGCGCGGTGAGGATCGTGGCGATCGGCCGGTGCGTGAGATAGCTCGTGGTGAAAATGTGAGGGACCGCCGCACCCGCGAGACGCGAGATGCGCCGCGATTTCGCGAGATGCGTCTCGAGGAAGCTGCGATGCCGGCCGCCGAGCTTGCAAAAGGGATGGAGCGACTTCACCACGCCCGCGCCCTGCGTCCAGCGGGACGCCGCGCCCGCCGCCAGAGTCACCACCGCCGCCTCGCCCGCTCGCAGCGCATCCAGTCCGCGCTCGAGAAAACGGTCATGCATGCCCGCCACGTCCTCCGATCTTACGTCTTCGATGGCGGCATTTGCCGGGAGTCGGTTTTGCGCCAGGCCGATCCTGCCGGAGCGGAGATCGCCGCGGATTTGCTCGTGGGCTTCGCGGTCGAAGCCATTTGCGGCGAGCAGCTCGTCCAGCGTGCCCTGGCCTTGATTGCGATCCGCCTTGGTGCGCGGAAGGAGGCTGTCAAAAAGCTCCTGCACGACGCCGCTCAACTCGGGCCGCGTGCGGCACGCGGCGGCGAATTTATCGAGATCCGCGCGACGAAGCGCGGAGAGCTGCCGGCGATCGGTGCGGATCAGCGTGGGAGCCGTGAGCAGATAGTAGCCCTTGGGCATGAGCGCGGCGTCGCCCGCAACCAGGTCGGCGAAGGTGCCGCGCTCGTTGATTCTGAAATCATAGACGACCGGGTCCATCGCGAAGGGCAGCGAGGCAGAGAGCTCGCGCTTCGTCGCGGCCATGATGGCGGCGAGCCGGGCCTGCGCCTCAGCTTTGCGGTGCGGGGCGAAGATGAATCCCATGCCGCCACCGCTCATCCCGCCGAGCATCCAGAAGCCCCAAAAGTCCGCGCCGAATTCCGTGCGCACCTGCTCGATGAGACGCTCGGTGTAATACGTCGATGCCCACGGGATGATCGCCTGGATTGGCCCCGTGAAATTGCGCGTGGTCACTTCGCCGACGCGGGCGATGTCGCCGACTCGCAGGGCCTCGAGAATTTCATCGAGGAAGCCGAGAGCCTCCTGTCTCCCGCGCCACTCCGCCGCGCTGCGCAGCAGATATTTCTCCGTCACCATCTCGAGGATCGGGCCGACATTCTGCGCCATGCCGCCATGCACGAGCACCAGCGACTGCTGTAGCTTTTCGCGCGCAGACTCCGGGATTTCGTCGCGGGAAAAGACGTGGTGCCTCGGCATCAGCCGCCCGCGCGAGATGCCGTGCTCGGCATCGCCGGCGAGCGCGGCCACGCCTTCGATCACTTTGATCCCGGGCCACACGCCACCCGAATCCTGCCAGCCGCCACCACTGCCGCCGAGCCATTCGCCGAGCAGC
>JBGSYE010000561.1:0-14780 GCA_041751075.1 Chthoniobacteraceae bacterium | reverse complement strand
TCTCGGGCTACACCGGGACGCACACCATCGAGCTGCGCGAGGAGGTGATCGCCACCGGCACCTTCAATGCGCAGTGGGTCTATTTCGACAACGTGCGGCTCGCAACTGCGGGCTATGCCGCGGCGGGCACGATCGTCACCCCTTCGATCGCCCCCGCGCCGTGGCAGCGCTGGCACGCGCTCACTTTCACGAGCCTCACGCCGGGCGGCACCGCGCTCACCGTCGATGTGCTCGCATCCGATGGCGCACTGCTGGCCGCGGACGTGCCGAGCGGCACCGACCTGAATTCACTCCCAGCCGTCGCTCCGCTCTCCGCGATCAGACTGCGCGGCAACTTCTCCACCCCGAGCATCAGCACGACGCCGCGCCTGGACGCCTGGAGCGTCGCCTACCAGGCCCAGCCCGACTTCCTCGGGAGCTGGAGCAATGTGGAAGTCTCCACCCAGGACGCACTCCCGCCAGTGCTCGTGGTCGGGACCGGAGCGACTGCGAATACAGGCATTACCGGCACTTGGTCCGATGTCTCCGGCCTGGCTTCGCTCACGATCGACGGCACGCCGGCGACCATCGTTGGCGATGGCACCTTCACCGCAGGCACGGCTTCGCTTTCCTCGGGGCCAAACACCGTCAGCTTCTCCGCCACCGACCACGCCTTGCCAGCCAATACCGTGAGCGGCTCGGCGAGCGTCTTCCTCGCCACGATGGCCGGCGATCAGGACGCCGACCGGCTGCCCGACGCGTGGGAGGTGGAGAACGGCCTCGACCTCTTCAGCGCCGCCGGCGAGCACGGCGCGCTCGGCGACCTCGACCAGGACGGCATCTTCAACCTCCTCGAACTCGCCCTCGGCCTGCGGGCCAATGTCGCCGATGTCTCCGGCCTGCCCACCGTGACCATCGCGCCCCACCCCGGCGACAGCCAGCCGCACCTCCTCTTCCACCACCGCCGACTCCTCGCTCCGGGTGGCCTCACCTACAGCCTCGAGCATTCCTCCGATCTTCAAATCTGGACGCCAGCGACTGCCGCGGACTTTGAAGTCGCGGCCCCCCCCACGCCCGTGGATGCCGTCACGGAGATCGTCCACCTCCGCCTCAAACCCTCCCTCACCACTCCCGGCCACACCCGCCGGCAGGTCCGCCTCCGCATCGGCGCGCCTTAAGGAATGAGGCAATCGGAGCGGGGCTGCGGCCGGAACCCTATGGATTTCGATTCCAGAAAGATTGGCCGGGGCTCCTCGCCGCCCCTGCCAACACACAGAGTCCACGGAAGGGCCTCACCGGGGCGGATTTCCCTCTTGACCGAAGCTCCTTCACCGCCATCATTCGCCGCTTCGTGGCCGGAAACGGCCCAACACCAACCTACATGTCAGGAATTTTGGGTACCTCTATCTGGACTATTTGCTACTGCATCGTCCTCGCCGGACTTTCTCTCTATGGGCTCCATCGGTACGTCATCGTCTATCTTTTCCTGAAGAATCGGCGCAACGCTCCGGTGCCGATCGCGACCTTCGATAAGCTGCCGCGGATTACCGTCCAGCTCCCCATCTTCAATGAACTCTACGTGGTCGAACGGCTGCTCACGGCGGTGGCCGCCATCGACTACCCGCGCGATCTGCTCCAGGTGCAGGTGCTCGACGATTCCACGGATGAAACGACGGAGCTGGCCGCCGCACAGGTCGCCGCGCTGAAAGCCGGCGGCCTCGACATCGAACTCGTCCACCGCACCGATCGGACGGGGTTCAAGGCCGGGGCGCTCGAGCACGGGATGAAGACCTGCAAGGGCGAGTTTATCCTCATCCTCGACGCGGACTTCGTCCCGACCCGCGACATCCTCCGCCGGACGATTCACTTCTTCACGGATCCGAAGATCGGCATGATCCAAACGCGCTGGGGCCATCTGAATCGAACTTATTCCCTGCTCACCCGGGTGCAGGCGATGTTCCTCGATGGCCATCTCCTGCTCGAACAAACCGCCCGCAGCCGTAGCGGACGGTTTTTTAATTTTAACGGGACCGCGGGCCTCTGGCGGCGGAGCGCGATCGAGTGCGCGGGCGGCTGGCAGCACGACACGCTCACCGAGGATCTCGACCTGAGCTACCGCGCGCAACTCAAGGGCTGGCGCTTCATCTTCATGCCGGATCTCGTGACGCCGGCGGAGCTGCCGGTGGACATGAATGGCTTCAAGTCGCAGCAGCACCGCTGGACCAAGGGTTCGGTGCAGACCTGCCTGAAGCTGCTCCCGAAAGTGTGGCGCGCCGAGCTGCCGTGGCTGGTAAAATTCGAGGCCACGATGCATCTCACGTCGAACTACGCCTACCTGCTTCTCTTCTTCCTCTGCATCCTCATGCACCCGAGCGCCGGCAGCGCGGGGTGGAGTCCGTGGCGCTTCTGGCTCATCGACATCCCGATCTATCTCTCGGCATCGCTCCCGGCCTGCGTCTTCTACATGTGTACGCAGCGGGAGCTGTATCCCCGCTCCTGGTGGAAGAATTTCCTGCTCCTGCCGATGGTGCTCGCCCTCGGCATCGGCCTGGCCATCAACAACGCGCGTGCGGTGCTCGAAGCGCTCTTCGGGCATCAGTCGGAATTCACGCGCACGCCGAAATACGGCATCCGCAAACGCGGCCAGCAGTGGCGTGGAGCCGCTTACATCCCGATCAAAAACGTGCTTCCGCTGGTCGAGCTGGCCTTCGCGCTTTACTTCTTCTACCTGTTCAGCTTCGCGCTCGCCTACGAGCAGTGGTTGAATGCCGGGTTCCTCGCGCTTTTCCTCGCCGGCTTTGGTTACGTCGCGCTCTGCTCCATCGCGCAATGGGTGCCCGCCATCCGCGTCGGTGACCGCGATTCCTACGCTCTACCGGCATGAGGGGCCCTCTCAATTCTCACATGGCGAATCCTCCATTTCAGATGCCCGGAAGAAATGGCTAAAGCGGTGGAAGCACGCGTCCGATTGACTCGCCTCGAATTCCCGATTTTCGCCTCTCGCGAAAGAAAAGTGCGCCCTCCCCGCCAGAAATCGCGCCGCCGCGCCGCGCTGGCACCGGCGTTGCTAAACCCGCTTGCATGAATTCCGTCCGCCGCCTCGCCTTCATCCCAGCCCTGCTCCTCCTCGCCTTTCGCCCTTGCGCCTCTGCCGAACGCACGCTCATCGTGAGTGTCCCGGACCAGCGGCTCGTGGTGCTCGATCACGGCCTGCGCGTCGGCTCCTACCCCGTCTCGACCTCCAAGTTTGGCCTCGGCGACCGCCCGCGCAGCTACGCCACGCCGCTCGGCACCCTCGAAGTGGCCTCCAAGATCGGCGCGGGCGCCCCGGTCGGCGCCGTCTTCAAAGGCAAGCGCCCCACCGGCGAAATCCTCCGCCCGAACTCACGCGGCCGCGATCCCATCGTCACCCGCATCCTGCATCTGCGCGGCTTGGAGAAGGGCAATTCGCGCGCTTATGGCCGCGGCATCTACATTCACGGCACTGCCGAAGAGCGGAAGATCGGCCACCCGGCCAGCTACGGCTGCATCCGCATGAAGTCGAAGGACGTGATTCAAGTCTTCGAAAAGGCGCCCATCGGCACGCGCGTGGAAATTGTGAATGTTTCGGTCAATCGCGCCCTGCGCGAAGTGGCGATGAACTGAGGTGTGGAGCGAGCGTGCCTTCCTGGCTGCTCGCTACGTTCGACTCGAAAGCGGCGAGTGACCTGTGGTCACACTCGCTCTACATTTGATCCCGCGGCCAGAGTGCTGTGGAACCCTCGCTACCAAGCCCATGCCGCGTCCATCCACGCCTGCAATCGTGCTGCAGAGCACTCCGGCGAGGCGGCGTTTCCTGTCCACAAGAAACTTGAGTTCTTCGCAGGAAAAAGTTGCCGCCCGACGGAAGAATTTTCTTGCCGCAAACCTGTATATTGTGGCTTCATATCAATCCGCACCCCATATGTTGTGGTTGTTGGCGATTATTCGCTGGAACTCCACAGGTTATCCGGTGCCTCCCGGACTAGTTTTTCACACGTTATTCCCACCGCCATGCCCAAATCGAAGACCGCCCCCCGCGCCGCGACCAATCGTCTCGCCGCCTCCCCCGTCGCCGACTCCCGTCGCCGCCCCTCCGAAGGACTGAAGTTCACCCGCGAATTCAGTCAGAAATCCATCAAGCCCTTCGACGAAATCGAGTGGGAACTCCGCACTGCGGAGATCACCGACGACTCCGGCAAGGCCATCTTTCGGCAGGAGAATGTCGAGGTGCCGAAGTCGTGGAGCCCGCTCGCGACCAAGATCGCGGTGTCGAAATACTTCTACGGCGATCCGGCCAATGGTTTCGATCCGTATAAGAACGGGCGCGAATCATCGGTGAAACAGCTCGTCCATCGCGTGACCCGCACGATAACCGACTGCGGCACTGCGGATGGTTACTTCGCCGACGCGGAGAGCGCCGAAATCTTTTACGACGAGCTCACCTGGCTGTGCGTGAACCAATTCGGCGCATTCAATTCGCCGGTTTGGTTCAATGTCGGGCTCTGGCACCAGTACGGCGTGGGCAAAGGCCGCGGCGAGGGCAACTACTTCTACGATCGCAAGGCCGGCGAAGCGCGCCGCGCTCCCACCCAGTATGAGTATCCGCAGGGCAGTGCTTGCTTCATCCAAAGCGTCGATGACACCATGGAGGACATCATGCGCCTGGCGATGTCCGAGGCCATGCTGTTCAAATACGGCTCCGGCACTGGCAGCGACCTCTCCACACTGCGCTCGACGCGCGAGAAGCTCAGCGGCGGCGGAAAGCCGAGCGGTCCCCTCTCCTTCCTGAAGGTGTACGATCAGGTCGCCAATGTCGTGAAGTCCGGCGGCAAGACGCGCCGGGCGGCGAAGATGAACACGCTCAAGGACTGGCACCCGGACATCGAGGAATTCATCGAAGCCAAGACCAAGGAGGAGAAGAAAGCGTGGGCGCTGATCGAGCAGGGCTACAGCGGCGACTACAATGGCGAGGCCTACGGCTCGATCATGTATCAGAACGAGAACCTCTCGGTGCGCGTGAGCGACGACTTCATGAATGCCGCAGTCGAAGGCCGCGAGTGGTGGACAAAACGCGTCACGGACGACAAGCCGTGCGAAAAGAAAGACGCGAAGGGCCTTCTCCGCAAGATCGCCGAAGGCACCCACGTCTGCGGCGACCCTGGGATGCAGTTCGATACCACGATCGACAAGTGGCACACCTGCAAAGGCACCGGCCGGCAGAATTCCACCAACCCGTGCTCGGAGTACCTCTTTCTCGACAACACGGCGTGCAATCTTGCCTCGCTCAATCTCATGAAGTTCAAGGGCGCCGACGGCAGCTTCGACGTCGAGCACTTCAAGGCCGCGGTGCGCATCTTCATCACCGCGCAGGAAATCATCGTCGATAACGCCAGCTACCCGATCAAATCCATCGCGGAAAATTCCCACATCTTCCGCACCCTCGGCCTCGGGTTTGCGAATCTCGGCGCGCTCATCATGAGCTACGGCCTCGGCTACGATACCGATGAAGGCCGCGCCCTCGCCGGTGCGATCACCTCGATCATGACCGGCCACGCCTACGAGCAGAGCGCGCGCATGGCCAGGGGCATGGGACCGTTCCCCGGCTACCATGACACCCGCTGCAGCGGCGTGAAGGAGACCGTCGATAAAACGAATGAGCCCTCCATGCTCGAAGTCATCGAACAGCACCGCTCCCACGTCGCAAAAATCCAGGCCAGCGAGCGCTTCGGCTTCCTGAAGGAAGAAGCGCACAACTGCTGGGACAACGCGCTCGCCCTCGGCAAGAAGCACGGCTACCGCAACGCCCAGGTCACCGTGCTCGCGCCGACCGGCACCATCGGCTTCCTCATGGACTGCGACACCACGGGCATCGAGCCCGACATCGCGCTCGTGAAGTACAAGCTGCTCGCGGGCGGCGGCATGTTGAAGATCGTCAATCAGACCGTGCGGCCCGCGCTGCAAAATCTCGGCTACGAGCCAGCGCAGATCGACCGCATCATCGCGCACATCGACACGCACGACACCATCGAGGACGTGACCGACGCGGAGGGCACCACCATCCCGAGCGGCCTCAAGCCCGAGGATCTGCCCGTCTTCGATTGCGCCTTCAAGCCACACCTCGGCCGGCGCTCGCTGCACTACCGTGGCCACATTCGCATGATGGCCGCTGCCCAGCCCTTCCTCAGCGGCGCCATCTCAAAGACCGTGAACCTCCCGAACGAGGCCACCGTCGAGGACATCATGAACACCTACATCGAAGGGTGGAAACTCGGCCTCAAGGCCATCGCCATCTATCGCGACGGCTCGAAGCGCAGTGCCCCCGTCGTCGCCGATAAAAAGAAGCACGCGAGCAACGCTGGCACCGATGCCCTGGCCGAAATGGAGAGCGAACTCTCCAGCAAGCGCGAACTCGAGTCGCACATCGTCGATCTTGAAAACGAAGTGAAGGTGCTGCGCAAAAAAGCCGACCAGCCTTACCGCACGCGCATGAGCGACACTCGCGTCGCGCTCACCCATAAGTTCGAAATCGCCGGTCACGAGGGCTACATCACCGTCGGCTTGTTTGAAAACGGCGAGCCCGGGGAACTTTTCATCCAGATGAGCAAGGAAGGCTCCACCATGGGCGGCCTAATGGACACCGTCGCCACGCTCACCTCGATCTCGCTGCAATACGGCGTGCCGCTCGAGAGCATGGTGCGGAAATTTGCTTACCAGCGCTACGAGCCGAGTGGCTTCACCAAGAACCCCGACATCCGCAGCGCCACCTCGATCACCGATTACGTCTTCCGCTGGCTCGGCTGCCAGTTCATCAAAGGCTACAAGGAAGCGACCTCACCGAACAAGGGCCAGGCCGAACTCCCGCTCAAGGAACTCGCCGAGATGGAAAAAGCCGCGGTCAACCGTCCCGTCTCAGACCTCTCCCGCAACGAGGAGCGAGGCGTCATCGACATCCTCAGCCACGACGGCAACAGCGAGGGTTCGCCCACGGGCAACGGCCCGCGCACCCACGCCGATCGCGTGAAGGAAGCCGTCGGCAATATGTTCATGGACATCACCTGCTCGAACTGCGGCTCGAGCAAAGTGATCCGCGCCGGAGCCTGCGGCTGCTGCACCGATTGCGGCACGTCCCAGGGGTGTTCGTAAGCGCCGCGGCAGATTCGCAGTGACGAAGGAGGGGCGGGCTGTCGGTGCGCAAGCACTGGCAGCCCGCTTCATTTTCCGACCGTTTCGCGCGCTCCCGCATCGCGTCTTCCACATCCCAGTTTGTAGCGGCGGTCTGGGACCGTCGCTCACATCTGTGGACGAAGCCGGTGCGGAACCTGACGCGCGATGGCGTCTCCGCTCCGCCTCCGCCTTCACCCTCAGGTTTAGCGACGGTCATAGACCGCCGCTACAATCAGGGACTCGCGCCGGTCTGTTCGACTACCCGACCAGTTCTTTGATCGGCGTGCCGTAGCGGACGATCATCACCGGGCGGCCGCTCGGAGTGTGGTATTCCTTCCTCGGATCGATCCCGAGCGCGGAGTAGAACGTGGCGGCGATGTCATCCGGGATGATGGCCTTGTCTTTCGGCCCTTCGGCTTTCGAATCGGATTCACCCACGACCTGACCGCCTTGAACGCCGCCGCCCGCGAGCAAGGAGAACATCGCGCGTGGATAGTGATCGCGGCCGGTCCGGACGTTGATCTTTGGCGTGCGGCCAAATTCACCTGTGACAAAGACCAGCGTCGAATCCAGCAGACCTTTCAAGGCAAGCGTCTGGAATAGGCCGCTGAGTCCGGCATCGAGCGTAGGAAGATTCTTGGTCTTCAGCTTGTTGAAGTTGTCGTCGTGCGTGTCCCAGCCACCGAGGTTCACGGTGATGAACTTCACGCCGTTTTCGACGAGACGTGTAGCCAGCAGGCAGCTCTGGGAGAATTGATCGTCGCCGAAGAGTCCGATCGCGGACACGGATTCCTTGGAAAGATCGAATGCCTCACGAGCCTTCGGCGAACGAAGCATGGCATACGCTTTCTGCCCGAACTCATCCATGCCGGAGAGGATCTTGTCTTCATCGGCGAACTTGCCGAAGGCAGTGTCGTAGCGCTTCACGAGATTCTGCCGGCGATCGATGTCTTCGAGCGTCACGCCTTGCTGCAGCGCGAGCCCGCGAATCTTCATCGGCTGGCCGGGCTTCGGCACTTCGCCAGTCTCAAAGGGTCCGTACTCGACGCCAAGGTAGCCGGTCGGGTTGTTGCCCTGGCTCGGCACCGCGACGAAGCCGGGCAATTCCGCCGGGCTGCCGAGTTCCTTGGTGACGACTGCGCCGAAGCTGGGGAAGCTGAGCGACGGAAGCGGACGATTGCCCGTGCCCATGTAGAGGGTGCCGAGTTCGTGCGCGGCGAGCGTGTGCGAGACGCCGCGGAGGATCGCGTACTTGTCGGCGCACTGGGCCAGCTTTGGCAGGTGCTCGCAGATCTGGATGCCATCGACATTGGTCGCGATCGGTTTGAATTCCCCGCGATGGGTATCAGGCGCGTCCGGCTTCAAGTCGAAGGTGTCCATATGCGAAGGCCCGCCGCCGAGTCGCACGAAAATGGCGGCTTTCGCCTTTCCCTGACCGCCGGCATTGGCGGCCTGGGCGAGGTATTGCGGGAGACCGAGACCGAGGCCGAGGGCACCGACGGAGCCGATGCGGAGGAAGTCGCGGCGCGTGACGCCGTCGCAGCAGGTGTAGTTCATGGGATTGGTTGAGTGTTGAGAGTTGAGTGTTGAGGGGCGGCTTTGGGCGAATCAGTGGTTCACCATGAATTCGCGCGTGTTGAGCATGGTCCAGAGCAGCTCGCGGATTCCCTCGACGGGATCCTTGGCGGCGGCGATGTCCTGTCGCGCCTGAGTCATCTCGGTCGCGGTCGGCAGGCGGCTCACGGTGCGCAGGAAGACCTCCTCGGTGGCGCGAACCAAATCCACGGGCTTGCGATTCCGCGCCGCCGCGAGCTCGGTCCTGGTGCGGGCGATACGCTGGTCGAAATCCTTGAGGCGGCCGTCGTTCTTCTGGCGATCCTTCTCCGCGGGAAGCTGCGCCTTCTCGCGCTCGGCGCGCTGCTGGACGAAGCGCGCACGCTCCTCCTCATATTTTGTGAGCAGCGCTTGCAGCTTTTCAGGCGCGAGCTCGGGGCTCGATGCGCGCCGCAGTTCCTCGATCCAGCCGGCGCCATCGCGCTTTGTGGAGTCGAGCAGGCCGAGAAGCGCCGGATCGTTCCGCGTGTAGATCGTCTGAAGCAGCGTCGGATCGCTGGTGCGCTCGCAGTCGCAGTTCGAGAGGCGCGCGGGTTTGCCAAAGGTATTCAGCGTGTAGCTGTCTCCGGCCTTGGTCTTGCCGCTGATCGATGCATTCGGGCCGATCGCGCGGTTGTCCACGTCGGCTACGAATCTCGCCTGTCCCGTGGAGGACGCCGTCGCCATCGCGATCGAGTCGAAGACCATCTCTGCTGGCAGCCGACGGATGCGCGCATGGCTGAAATTTTTGTCATCGAGCTTGTTGCTCGGTGTGGGCTGCCAACTGCGCTGGTAGGTGTCGCTGCTGGTAATCTCGCGGTGGAGCCACTTCATGTCGAAGCCGCTGCGCGTGAAGCCGGTCGCGAGATGATCCATGAGTTCCGCGTTCGAGGGCGGGTTCGCGAGATTCATGTCGTCGGCGGGCTCGACGATGCCGCGCCCGAAATAGACCGCCCACACGCGATTGACGAAGGCCCGGGCAAAGTAGGGATTCTCCTTGTTGCGCAGCCAGTCCATGAGCGGCCCGCGTGGATCGGGATACCGCGAGAGCATCACCTGTTCGCCGCCGAGAATCTTCGGCGTAAAGACGCGTCCGTCGGCGCCGGGATTCTTCGCCTTGAGCCGCGCGAGTTCCTTTTCGCTGAGCGGCTTCTTCTCCTTCGGCGGATTCACGTACACCTCCTGCCAGGGCACCACTTCGCCCGCCTGGAGGAGTTGCTGGAGTTGCTTGCGATACTCGTTGCGATTGGTCTGCTTCTTCCGGTCGTAGCCGAACTGCTCCTGGAGCGCCTTCGTGACGGTGTCGTAGGTCATCGGGTCATCCTTCACCCGCCGAGCGCCGTAGTTCACGGGCTCGAAGAAGGCCTGGAACTGCTGGAAGTCCGTCTGCGTCCACTGGTCGAACGGGTGCTTGTGGCACTCGGCGCACTCGATCCGCACGCCGAGAAACGTGTGGGCAAAGGCGAGCGCTTTTTCCTGCGGCTTGCGCACATTCTGGCGCTGCCAGAAGTAGGGCATCGTCTCGCGCGCAGCGAAGTCCGCCTTGTTCTCCGTGCGAAAATAGCCCGCCATCTCCCGCGCAAACTCTTCGTAATTCTGATCCGGCGCGCTGCGCCCGGTCGCGAGGACTATGCCGGCGACGATCTGGTCGTACGGCACATTGTCCGCCACGCGCTTGTGGATCCAATCGTACCACTGGCGTGAAAACTTGTCGTTCAATTGCAAATCACCGCCCGTGTTGAGCTGGCGTGGATTGTTCCCGCTGAAGTCGCAGAGCAGCGTCGTCCACCACGCGTTGTAGCCGGGCGTTTTCATGAGCGCCTCGATCTTCTTCGCGCGCTTGTCGGGCGATTTGTCGGCGAGGAAAGCGCGGACCTCATCCGGGGTTGGCAGCGTCGCCGTGAGATCGAGGCTTACGCGGCGCAGGAATTCTGCGTCGGTACAGATCGCCGACGGCACGATGCCGGCCTTGCTCAGCTTGTTCAGCACGAGCTTATCTACCGTGGTGCGCGCCGGCACTTTGGGAAACTTCGCGCCGGTGAACTCGGAGGCCGGGAGCATCACCGGGATGGGCTGAACGCCATTGTCGTAGAAGGCCACGATGTGCGTGTCGCCCTTCTCCTTGCTCTCGATCCGGCCGGTGTCGCTCACAACGGCGACGGACTCGTCATTGGTGCGGAAGCGGGTGAGCTGGGTCACATCCTCGACGGTGCCGTCCTTCCAGTGCGCCATCACGCGGAGTTGGCGGCTCTCGCCCGCCTTTGCAAAGACGATCTCGCGCGGCTCGATGACGAGGCGGTCGAAATCGCCGGTCTCGACGGTGTCGTTCTTCGCGCCACCCTGCACCCACTTGAGGAGGAGATTGTACTCCCACGAGCCCTTCCTGATGCGCTCCTTGCCCTTGTGCTTCTCCTGATTCGTCGCTTTCAGCAGCACGAGGCTGTCGGTCGGATGGACGGTATCGATGCGCAATCCACTGTCCGACTCCGCATTGATGGCCTTGTGATCCTTGTCGAAGTCGTAACCGAAGAGCGAAAGCTGGAATCCGCCCTGGCCGGCGAAAGCACCGTGGCACTCGCGCCCGCTGCAACCCGCCCGGCTCATCAGCGGCACGACATGGCGGCGAAAGCTGGGATCCTCCGACCTGGCGAGTGCGGTCCAGCGGTTGGCTGCGGTCGGGAGCACGGGGGAAGGCTTCGCTGCCGCGCTCGCTTTTTTCGCCTTGTCACTCGTGAGTCCGAGTGCGGCCAGCGGCGCTACTGCGAGACACACGAGCATGATTGCACGAGCGCCCTTCGGGCGAAGAAAGAGGGGGAGACGCATAAGGTGCGAGCTTTGGGGGGTGAATCGCGGGAAGCGACTCGCACTCACTGAGCAGATTCCCGTGCCGGACCTTAGGGGAATTTTCGGAGCCGGTTTCCAAGCCGGCGCGATAATAGTTCCAGAGCGCGCGAACCGCAAAATCGCCCCCGCTCGATTTGGAGCACGCACTTCCCGAAATCCAATCGCCCAATCGCGAAATTCCCCTACCCCGTGTGTTCTTCGATGCAGCGCGTGATCGCCTCCAGGCTCACCGGCTTTGCGAGGAAGGGGAAGCCGCCGATGTCCTTCTTAGTCTCATCCTTGGAGACGATCGCCGTGAGAAAGATGATCGGCACATGGGCGAGAGCCGGATCGGAGCGCATCTGCTGGCCTACGCCGCCGCCGTCGATCTTTGGCATGACGATGTCGAGAAAGATGATGTCCGGCGCAAACTCCCGCGCCGCCAGCCACGCCTTGGTGCCGTCGTTCTCTTCGCGGACCTCATATTTGCCGGTCTTTTCTAGGGTGAGTTTCAGCAGCCGGGTGAAACCGGATTCGTCGTCCACGACAAAGACACGTTTTTTGGCCATATGGCGGAGGGTGCAGGGATTCTGATCGCGCGGGCCGGCTCACGACCGGATGCCGGCCAGCCTCACTACAGAATGAAAGACCGGAGTGACTGGAATGCGAAGCGAAAACTCAGGCGCATGTAAGCACCAGCGGGTGGAGCCGCCGAAATTGAGGGAAAGATTCTCATGGCTGACAGAACATCGCGCTTCGATGCCAGGGCGGACAGGGCGAATCCCAGGCCGGCGGGCCGTGATCGGCGCGATGGCACACCCAGTGCTATCCTTTCGCTCATCATGACCACCCTGATCGTCCTCTCCGCTCTCCTCATTGTGGGTTTGATCGTGATGACTGTGGAACTCCGCGACGTGCCCGAAGGCCGGCAGGACGAGACAGGATTCCACTACGTCTGGCGCAATTTCACTCCCCGCACCCGTGACGTTGCATGCGTCTGGGCAACCATGAAGGAAGTGACCGCAGTGACGGCGCCGACGGATTGGCACGCGGCGGCGTAAGGCCGTCGTGGGCTTTGGCCCGTGCGGCTCGGTTCGCGGGCTTAAACCCACGACGGCAGTTTCGTGTTGCGGCGAGTTCCCGCTTGCGTGGATTACACTCGTAATCCTACCTTCCCGTCTTCCTCCCCGCCATGCACTCAGCACTGCGTTCCGTCTTGACCATCGCAACGACCGCGCTGCTTCTCCGCACATCGCTCCCCGCCGCAGTGCCGCTCACGCAGAATGGCCAGCCGCAAGCCGTCATCCTGGCGCGGCCGGGCGCTCCAGGTTATGTGCTGCTGGCCGCGCAGGAATTGCAGGAGCACATCCAGCGAATGTCCGGAGCGCTGCTGCCGCTGGCGACAGTGGGGAGCGAGGCCAGTTATCCCGGCTCGCGTTTCGTCTATGTCGGCGCGAGCGCGGCGACCACGGCGGCGGGGATCAGCACGGCGGGGCTGACCCTCGAGCACTACATCCTCCGCACGATCGGGCAGAACGCCTACATCGTGGGCCGCGACGGTGGCGACGACGCGTGGTTCGATCTCACGGATTGCCAGCCGGGGACGCTCTTCGGCGTCTATCATCTGCTCGGCGACATCCTCGGAGTGCGCTGGCTCTGGCCGGGCGAGTCGGGGACGTTCGCGCCGGCTTCGCCGAATGTGACGATCCCCGATCTGAACCTCACCACCGGCCCCGCCATGGTGCAGCGCAAGTATCGCACGCCGCGCATCGGCACCTACCTCAGCGGCGCGGCGACCTACGGTTTTGGCGTCCCGGTCTTGCCCACGAATGCGACGCGCAAACAGGAGCTCGCCTACGAGGAAATCCGCTGGCTGCGCCGGATGCGCATGGGCACGCGGAAGAGCCCAGCCTTCGGCCACTCCTTCACCCAATGGTGGTCGCAGTATGGCGCGAGCCATCCCGAATATTTCGCCGAGCTGCTGCCGGGCCGGACGCAGCCGCATCCCGCGCCGGATCGGGTGAAGCTGCACGACAGCAGTCCCGCCGTGTGGCAGCAGCGCATCGACGATTGGGCGGCCTCGGGCGCGGGCAATAACGTGAACATCTGCCCGAACGACAGCCGCAGCTTCTGCGTGTGCAGTACGTGCCTCGCGTGGGATCGCCCATCGCAAGCGCCGGAGATCGTCTTCAGCTCGAGCGAAGCGCGGCTGTCGGATCGCCTCGCGCGCTTCTACTCCGAGATCGCCACGCGCGTCGCGGCGATCAATCCGAACGCCCTCGTCCATGGCTACGCCTACGACGTGTACCGCTACGCGCCGCTCGAGGTGAATGTGCCCGGCAATGTCGCGCTGGCCTACGTGCCCGGCGCGACGAGTGCGATGACGCTCGACGGGATCGCCTCCACGGAAGCCGACGTGCTCGGCTGGATCGCGCATGGCTGTCAGCACATGTTTCTTCGGCCAAATTGGATGCTCTCCGCGCACGCCGGTCCATGCTGGCCGACGCGACGGCTCGGCGAGCATTTCAAGCGCCTGCTCGCGCCGGGGAGCATCAAGGGCTTCGATTCGGATAGCTCGTGCGGGAGCTACTCGGCATTCGGCCTGTACTATTACCTCGTCTGCCGCCTCATCGCGGACCCCGCGCTCTCCGTGTATGCGATACTCGACGAGTACTGCTCGGCCTTTGGCTCCGCGGCGGGGAAGGTGCGCGACTACTTCACCTACTGGGAGCACTTCCTCTACAACCAGGCCGACGCGGGGAATACCGCGATCATCGGCTGGGCCTCAGGCGTCCCGGCTTACAGCGGCACCTACCGCGACACGGCCTTCGATGGCGCGCTGCAAATCCTCGCTGCCTCCCACGCGACGCTCGGGCCGGGCGAGACGGCCGCGCGTGAGCGGTTGGATTTTCTGAAAGTGGCCTGCCTGCACGGCCGGCTCACCGCGCAGGCCATCGCGCTAGTCGATCCCGCCGTGCCGATCGCCAGCAATCCCAAGGCGGCCCGCGCCATGCGCTCGCTGCTCGACTTCCGCAATCAACATGCGGAGTCCTTTGCGATCTGGCGCGAGTGGATGATCGATCGCGAGAGCTTCGTCCCCGGCATGGAAGCCTACTGGACGCACGTCCTCAGCACGCCCGACTTCAGCGGTGGGTCGAATGGGAACGCCTTCATCGAGAGCGCCGGCCAGGTCGTGATGG
>JBGSYE010000560.1:0-2265 GCA_041751075.1 Chthoniobacteraceae bacterium | reverse complement strand
GGGATGAACCCCGTGAACCCGCCAGTCTCATCCTGGAGCTCGCGCAACTGCCGCAAATGCGCGACCCGGTGCGCGTGCGTCTCGATGTGTCCATAAAGCATCGTGCAGGTGCTCCGCTCGCCGAGCTCGTGCCAGATGCGATGCACCTCCAGCCATTCCTCCGCGCTCTCCTTGCCCCGACAAATCTTGTCCCGCACCTCCGCGTCGAAGATCTCCGCGCCACCGCCCGTGAGCGAGTTCAGTCCCGCCGCCCGCAGCTCCATGAGCGTGTCGGCGATGGATTTCTTAAAAATACGGCTCGCTAAATGTCGGACCTCAATCGCCGTGAAAGCTTTGATTTTCAGCTCCGGATCGAGCGCGCGCAGGCCGCCGACCAACTCCAGATACCAGCTCGCCGGGAGCGTCGGATGCAGGCCGCCTACCATGTGAATCTCCGTGATCCCCTCCTTCAGCGCCTCCCGAGCCGCCGCGACCACCTCTCCGATCGCCATCTCAAAAGCGTGCGGATCGCGTTTCCGCGCTGCGAACGCGCAGAACTGGCAATTCAGGATACAGACGTTCGAGTAGTTGATGTAACGGTTGAGAATATAGGTCGCGACATTCCCGTTCTTGCGCTCGCGCACGATGTTCGCGATCGCGCCTATCGTGTTCAGGTCATTCGAACCGTAGAGGGTCACGGCGTCCTGATCGGAGATGCGCGTCCCGTCCAGCACCTTGTCGTGGATCGGGCGGAGTTCCTTGGAAATGAGCGCCGGATTCATGGGATGCGTCGATCGGTCGAGCTTGTGAATTTTTTCACAAGCGCACGTTGTCACCTCCGCCCTCAAACGCAAGTCGCGCGGAAAGGCAACTACCCATGCGGGTGTGAACGACGGCTCGATCCAGCAGGGATTGAGTCGCAGCCCGAAATCGACCTGACCAAACGCCTCGTCGCGCAACAGCCCCTTGATGGCCAAGAATCAGATCACCCCCTTTGTCCCGACCGATTCGCGCCCTGCGACAGCGTAATGCCCGAGCTCACCGCCCTTCCCGACAAACGCTGTACGGCCTGCCATATCTACGGAGAGTAGCCAGCCCGAATGCGCTCACAGAGCGCACGCTACAACCCAAGTTGTAGCGTCGGCTTTGTAAGCCGAGCGAACCAAACGCGCTGGTCGCACATAAATGGCCAAAGTCTGCCCGATCGCCGCAGCGGTGGGGAAATGCAGGCTCCATGGCACCGCGCATGATCCCCCTACTCGTTGCTCAATCGCAAAAGCCCGAGAGCGGCGGGAATTTCCCGGCCCTTCGTTTCGATGAAATCCAGCATCTCCGACGGAGTTCGAGTGTCGCGGTTGGTCTTCGCATTACGATTCACTGCTTTGAGATCAAAGGCGGCGTCTTCGACCTGTTGCGCCTTTGTTTCGAGCGCGCGAATCTCGCGCTCCCGGGCATTCATCCGCGCGCGGACGGCTTCGATTTTCGCTCTCTCGGCTTTAGCCTTCTTGAGCGCGGATTCCTGCTCTTTCAGCGTGGCGAGCGCGGCGCGCGGCTCGGCGGACTGCGCGCGGATCTCGTCGGCATCGGCTTTGGCCTTCTTGCGTCGTGCGGCGAAATCGATCGTCCAGCTCCACTCGCCGTCGCCGAGTGTCGGGAGCAGGGCGAAGAACTCTTTGAGCCGGTCACGGGTGAAAGGCGTCTTCTTGCCCACTTTCACGTCGGAGAGGTCGTAATACCAAATGCGTTCCGTCGCTTTGCCCTTGGTGAAAAAGAGCAGGTTCGTTTTCACGCCCGCGCCCGCAGCCGGGAAGACCCCGCCGGGCAAACTCACGATGCACCAAAGGTCGCACGTATCGAGAAGCCGCCGCTTCGTCTTCACAAACGCATCCTGCGATGTCTGAAAGAGCGCGCCCTCCGGCATCACCAATCCGCTGGCGGACAGCGGGCGCGTGCCGGAGATCTTCAACACCGACCAGGGATGCCAGTTCACGTCCGGGGAATGGACAGGAACGCTGGAGGCGCTGGGCGTGCGCGTCAGCATGGACGGCCGGGGCCGCTGGATGGACAACGTCTTCATCGAGCGGCTGTGGCGCAGCGTGAAATACGAGGAGATCTACCTGCGCGAGCACGCCACGATCCCCGAGCTGCACGCCGGACTCGCACGCTGGATGGCGCGCTACAACGATTGGAGGCCGCATCAGGCGCTGGGAAACCTCACGCCGCGCGATGCCTATGCGGCGAAGGCCGGACCAAAGCGGGAAGCGGAGACCACGGAGGCCGAAGCGG
>JBGSYE010000559.1:0-2584 GCA_041751075.1 Chthoniobacteraceae bacterium | reverse complement strand
GCCACGCGCCCCCGCCGCGCGCGGCGAACCACACGCACGGAAGCTGCGAGCCTGCGTCCTTCAGCGTGAAATACTGATGCCCGCTCGGCTGCTTGCGGTAGTTGCTCACCTCGCCCTCGACCCAGACGCTGCCGACGGTCTCCTCGAGGATCGCGCGCACGGTGTGAGTCAGCTCTGAGACGGAGAAGATGTGCGGCTCGCTCGACGGCGGCAGCGGTGTGGCGAAGAGGTCGTCGGGCATGATGCGTTTGTAGCGGCGGTCTATGACCGTCGCACGCTTGCCGGCAGGAAGTCAGCGACACTCATAGAGGGCCGCTACAGCGATACGCGCGCGCCAGCAGGGTGATCGGATGCACGATCTCCACTGACGCCCCGGATGCGCGGACGCCGGCTTCGAGCTGCACGCTGCAACCGGGATTGGCCGAAGCCACGACTTGCGCGCCGGTCTTCGCGATGTTCTCCAGCTTCCGGGCAAGCAGCTTCGCGGACATCTCGGGCTGCGTAATGTTGTAAACACCGGCGCTGCCGCAGCACCAGGTGGACTCGGGAAGTTCGACGAGTTCGAGGCCGGGAATCGCGCGCAGCACCTCCCGCGGCTGCCGCGTGATCTTCTGCCCGTGGCAAAGGTGACACGCTTCGTGATAAGTCACCCGCGAGGCTCCGATTCCGCGTTCCGCATTCCGCATTCCGCCTTCCACGAGCCATTCGTGAATGTCGCGGACCTTTGCAGACCAGACCTTAGCGCGGGCGCCGTAGCGGGGATCGTCCGCGAGCAGCTCGTCGTAGTGCTTGAGGTGCGAGCCGCAGCCGGCGGCGTTTGTAATGATGGCGTCGAGCGCGTCGAGCGAACCGGCGCTGCGCTCCATTGCGTCGATATTCCGACGAGCCATCTCGCGCGCCCAGTGCAGCTCTCCATTGTGCGCGTGGAGGGAGCCGCAGCAGTGCTGGAGGCCGGGCGTGATGACTTCGCAGCCATTCGCCAGCAGCACATCGACGGTGTCGCGGTTCACATGCGGGTAGGTGAGATCCTGCACGCAGCCAGTGAGCATGCCGACGCGATGGCGCGCCTCTTCCCGCGGGGACTCGTGTTCGCCGATGAGCGTGTCGGAAAAGTGTCGCTGCACGCGCGGGGTGAGCGGTTCGAGTTCGCGCAGATCGCGCGGGAGCAGCGCGGTGAGGCGGAGCTTGCGCACGAGCCATTCGAGCCCGGAAGCCTGATACCATCGAAGCATCCGCCCCAGCGCCCGCAGGAGCAGCGGTCGCGTGAAGATGAGCCGCAGAGCGATGGCCCGCACGAGATCGCGCTGCGGATGCGCGAGCACCCGCGCCTCCTCGATGTCCGCCCGCGCCGCCTCAAACATCGGCGCGTACGTGACGCCCGCCGGGCACGCCGTCTCGCACGCCAGGCAGCCGAGGCAGAAATACATCTCCTCTCCGAAAGCCTCGGTGACGCCGAGCTTCCCATCCGCGATCCCGCGCATGAGTGCGATGCGGCCGCGAGGACTGTTGCGTTCCAGCTTCGTCTCCACGTAGGTCGGACACGTCGGCAGGCACATCCCGCAGTGCATGCACTGCTGGAGCACGGAGTAGTCGAGGTGGGCGAGGTGCAGATGGCGACTCCCCGCACTCGTTCCGGCACGTACACTCATCAGAGCAGTGCGACGAATTCGTCCCGGCTGAGACCCAGATCCTCGATCAAGCCGTGCAGCGTCCCCGGTTTGAGATCGCGATTGTGGATGGGAATGACGACGCGGCCATGATCACTCTCGCGATAGTAGATCGCGTGGCTTCTTTTCTGCCGATCCAGCACGAATCCAAGCTTGCGCGCCACGCGGGCAACGTCGCCGGAACGCACCGCCGGCAGCTTGCTCATACGGCGACTGCAAGCGATCGCACCTTCACATCGTCCAGGGGAATCGGATCGCCATGTGCGCGGAGGCTTTCGAGATAGAGTTCGACCGCCTCCTGAATGTTGCTCATGGCTTCCTCCTCAGACTCGCCCTCGCTGTGGCAACCTTTGAGCGCCGGGCAGTATGCGTGAAAGCCGCCCTCGGGTTCGGCTTCCAGTATAATGGTGAAGCTCTGGCTCATGCCGGCAGGATACGGGGAGCGTGGGCCATTGCAATCAGTCGAAAATCTTCCCCGGATTCAGCAGGCCGTGCGGGTCGAGCGTGGCCTTGAGCTGGCGCATGAGCGCGAGACTGGCATCGCCGATCGCGCCGCGCAGGAAGCTTTTCTTCGCGAGGCCGACGCCGTGTTCGCCGGTGATGGTGCCGCCGAGTTTCACCGCGAAGTCGAAGATCTCGCGCATGGCCAGCTCCACGCGCGCCATCTCGTCGTGGTTGCGTTCGTCGGTGAGGAAGGTGGGATGCAAGTTGCCATCGCCCATGTGGCCGAAGGTGCCGATGCGCAAGCGATGCCGCGCGCCGACTTCCTGGATGAACTCGATCATCTTCGTCAGCTCGCTGCGCGGGACAGTGGCGTCTTCAAGGATCGTGGTGGGGGAAATGCGGGCGAGCGCGGAGAAGGCGGCGCGGCGGGCGCTGGCGAGGCGGGCGGCTTCGGCGGCGTCCCTCGCGGTGAC
>JBGSYE010000558.1:0-12192 GCA_041751075.1 Chthoniobacteraceae bacterium | reverse complement strand
AAGTTTCTTGCGATGCTGGTCGGGCAACAACGCCGCTGCTTTCACCATCTGCTCGAGGTCCATCCCGCGAAGAGACGCCCGCAACGCATGATGGCAAGAGACTCAACTAATCGCGTCCGGCGACGATCCCAGGAGCCGGGGATCGAAGGTGAAAGGCTCGGGCTTTCCGATGACGATCTTTCGAAAGTGGGGATGGGCGGGGTTGAGGAGGTAGTTCGATTCGTCGGGGATGATGACGCTGGGGAGCTCCAGGACGGCGGAGCGCGCCTGCTTTGCCCAGCGATCGCCGATGGCCTTGGTCGATGGGGGCGGCGGTTCGTCGGTCCAATCGGACGGCAGTGCGGCGGTGCGGATGGATTCGATGAGTGCGTCGTCGAATGTGATCCGGAAGGTGACGTATCGGAAGTGCGCCGGAGGATTCAGGTGGACGAGCGTTTCCAAGGCGCCGAGCGACTGGGTGCCGCTGGTGTACACGACCCAGGTGCCGCGCGAGTTCCATCGGCCCCCAAACCGCGCCGCGCCTTCGCCGGTGAAGGCGCTGGCGGCGTGCCGCGCCTTCACGATCCGCCACGCGTACCGCTTCACGAATAGACGCCGTATTCGATGCGACCGAGGAGATCCTCGACTTCACGGGCACCCACTTCGGTCTCCGCGTACTCCAGCGGGATGGCACCGCCGAGGCCGACCTGGGGTGCCTTCAGCCATCGGCGGGCATTCTCCATGGATTCGAGCGCTTCGACGGCCCGTCCCATGAGGCGGGCATACCGCACGACGCGATCCGATTCGACGGGATCGAGACGACCGGTGGCCTTGCGCCGATGCAGGGTGGCCTTTGAGATGCCCAGCATGGGCACGAGGCGCTCCATCGGCAGTGCGAGGCTGGCCTGCAGAGCGTCGAGCTCATTCATGGGAAGCCCGGACTTGAGCGATTGGATGAGTTTTGAAGAGGCGCCGGCATCCCGTTCGCCCGGGCTCTTCGTGATGCAGCCGCTGACTACGCCTTCCCCAGCACGCTTGGGGGCGGCGTTTGCGACCTTGGGGGCTGTGCCCGCACTTCGGGCACTGGGCTTTGCCTTTGCCCTCGTGGATGCTTTGCTCATTTGAGACATTGCATAGTCTCACTTGCAGCCGCAGTCAATCCCATCGCCGGTTCGTGCCTTTCGTTCGGTGACGAAGAGCGGGTTGGCTGCCGCCGCGGCTTTTTTGACACGGCTGAATCTCATGAGAGCAGGCGCAGCAGCGGATTGCCCTCAGGGTGCGGGTCACGATATGAACTTTCCCGTATGTCTTCCTCCCGCCGCGCTTTCCTCAAGAGTTCCATCGCAGCCGGCACCGTCTTGGCGACGGCGCCTTTCATCCGCTCGGCGGAGCCGGCGAAGAAGTATCGCACCGCGCTCATCGGCTCCGGTTGGTGGGGAAAGAATATCCTAAGGGAGGCGCTCGCCTCGGGGCGGTGCAAGGCGGTGGCGCTAGCCGACGTGGATGCCAATGTGCTCGAACTTTCCGCCGAGCAGGTGAACGACTGGAGCGGCGACTCGCCGAAGACTTACCCGGACTACCGCGAACTGCTCGCGAAGGAGAAACCCGACATCGTCATCATCGCCACGCCGGATCACTGGCACGCGCTGAATACGATCGAGGCGCTCAAGGCCGGCGCGCATGTCTTCGTCGAGAAACCCACCGGGCACACCGTGAATGAAAGCCGCGCGATGCTCCGGGCGGCGCGGGAGAGTGGGCGCACGGTGCAGGTGGGGATGCATCGCCGCATCGGGCCGCATCATGTAAGCGGGATGAAGTTCCTCAAATCCGGCGCGGTCGGCGACGTGGGGATGGTGCGGCTCTTTGCACACAGCGGCGGAGACGTGGAAAAGCCGACGCCGAACGAGCAGCCGCCCGATGGCATGGATTGGGACTTCTGGTGCGGCCCCGCGCCGGTGCGCCCTTTCAACAAGAAGATCCATCCCGGCGGCTGGCGGAACTTCCTCGACTACGCCAATGGCACGCTCGGCGATTGGGGCCCGCACTGGCTCGATCAGGTGCTGTGGTGGAACGGCGAGCAGTATCCGCGGCGCGCCTTCTGTGCGGGCGGGCGGCCCATCCGCGGCGCCGCAGTGAATGACGCGAGCGGCCAGACCAGCGATGCGCCGGATCATCAGGTCGCCACGTATGAGTTCGAGAAATTCACCTGCACATGGGAGCACCGGCGCTTCGGCGACAACCACAACGAGAAGCACAAGATCGGCGCGTATTTCTACGGCACCAAAGGCGTGCTGCACATCGGCTGGCGGGACGGCTGGACCTTCTACCCCGCGGCCAAAGGCGGGAAAATCGAGCACGAAGATTCCCAGCTCCAGGAGCCCGACGGCCACAACATCGCGCTCCTCTGGGCGGATTTCATCGCCGCGCTCGACCAGCGCCGCGCCCCCGTCGCCAGCATCGAACTCGCGCACAAGGCGAGTGTGCTCCCCCTGCTCGGCATGATCTCGTGGCGCACCGGCCGCAGCCTGCAGTGGGACGGCGCCAAGGAAGAAATCATCGGCGACCCCGAGGCGGCCAAACTCCTCAGCCGCCCCTACCGAACGCCGTGGGAATACCCCGCAGTGTAGAGCACCGTGCGCGCCGGAGCGGCTGTCTCCTGGCTGCCGAATCTCTGAGCCGCGCTCGGTGGCGGCAGCCTGGAGACCGCCGCTCCGCAGCAGGCCACAGACGCGCGAACCGCTGCGCGTTCCGCTCAGTCCCGCGGTTCGCCGGCCGCGGACAAACTTTGGGATTCCTCGGTGGGCCGCTCGGGCAGATTGGCCGCGGCCTGTCTGTCGGGCGCGTCGTGGGGCGGCTCGATCCTCGTGATCGTGAGCACTTCGTAGGCAGCGTCGCCGCGCTTCACCCGCGACCCATTCACCATGTCGCCGGCTCGGATGTCGCCAAAGCCGGCCTCGGCGAATCCATTGCGAAACTCGGTACGATCCGTGATTGCCGACCGGACAGCCACGCCGTCTTTCCGCTGGGTGATTAGGGTCCGGTTCTCGGCCTCGATCGCATCGACGCGGATGCGCATCGGCAGTTTTCTGACGCTCGCAGGATTCGGCGCAGGCGCTGCCGCGCTATCCTCGGAAAGCTCCAGCGGCGGTGGACGCACGGCAGGCTCGTGCTCCGTGATCGCATCGAAAAGCCGCACGCCGAGGACGCCGAGGACGATGCCGACGAGCAGCCATTTCATACCGGAGAGCGTTTCACTCCGCACTGCTGGATTCAACCTGAATCCGGCGAGGGGAGGAGGAGAGACAACAGGTGACGGTTGGCATGCCGTTAAGATGTCATCTTACGACCTGAGGGGGCAGGCAGAAGGGTGTTGCTCGCCTGGTTACTTCGGGTCGAGGATCCCCAGCAGCGCGCCGATTTTCCGCCGCAGATCGCGCTGGATGGTCTCGATGCGCTGGTTCGCATTGATGACCTCGAAGCCATACTCCTCCTGCATCCGCTGGAACTCCGCCTGGAGCATCCGTTGATATTTCAGGAAGCTGTCGAACATGTCGCGCGAGAGGCCGAGGTCCATTCCGCTCTCCCAGTAGTCGAGGGTGGCGTTCTTTTGAAAATTGCGCTCCACGAGCTGGCGGCCGCCGACTTTGAAATAGAAGACGGCGTCGGGCACCAGCGCGGGGCTATAGAGATTGCGCAGCCACTCGCGATCGGCGCCGCGGACGACGTCGCGGGCCATGAGGGTATAGACGTAGCGATCCGCCAGGACGATGAGGCCGGCGCGCAGGGCGGGGATCATTTCGTGGACGAGCTGATCGAAGAAATCCGTCGCGTAGAAGAGCGACATCGTGGTGTGCGTGAGGATGTTCCCCTGCTTGGCGCTCTCCAGTTCCTCGGCCACGAGGTGCGAGCGTTGGATGCCCATTGTGCGCACGGCGAAGCCATTCCCTTCGAGCCACGCGCTCAGCATCGAAATCTGCGACGAGCGTCCGGAGCCATCGGCGCCTTCGATGGCGAGCAACCGGCCCGCAAATTTCGCGTCGCGCAGCTCGGGCAGGTTGCGTCCGAAGGATTTTTTCTCCGTCAGCGGCATGGTGGTCTCCGGTAAGCGGGGAGATCGATCCGTTCGCGGATCAACTGCCGCACGCGGCTCTGCTGCTGCTGGATTTCTTCACTCGCGTCCACCACCGTGAAGCCGAATTTTTCCTGCATCGCCTCGTATTCTGCGAAGACCTTACCCTGAAAAATGCGGAAGCTCTCGTACGGATCGGCGCTCCAGCCCATGTCGAGGCCGGCCTCGTGGTATTTGAGCATCGGCCGGCCCTCGAGGATGCGCTGGAGCGAAGTCTCGAGCGCCGCTCGGAAGTAGAAGGTGATGTCCGGATGCACCGCAAAGCTGTAGAGCTTCTCCACCCACTCGCGATCCACCCCGCGGACGGCGTCGCGGGCAAAGGCTGTGAAAATATAGCGATCGGCGAGCACGATGTATCCGGCGCGAAGCAGGGGGAGGATCTGGCGTTCGTAACGATCGGCGAAATCCGTCGCATGGATCAGGGAAAACGTCGTGGGAGTGAGGAGCTGGCGCTTCTTGCCCTTGGTCGTGGACTTTTTCACGAGGACCGAGGAGTTCCATTCGGTGAAAAAGACGCGGTAACCTTCGAGCTCGAGCCAGCGCTTGACGAGATAGATCTGGGTCGATTTCCCGGAACCGTCCAAACCCTCGACAGCGATCAATTTTCCGGAGTAGGTTGGGGCTTGGAACACTGCCCCGCCAAGTTGTGAATTCCGTCTTCAAATTGCAACATGAAAGCCGAGCCGGGTGTTTTATGACTGATGTAGAGCGTAAATGGAGCGACGCTTTCGGAGGCTGGAAGGCGACTGTGTTTTATGAGCTACTGTAAGCATGAACGTTGAAAATCTCATAGCCGAGGCGAGGGCTGCCCGGGCCCAGGCCTACGCCCCGTACTCGAAGTTCCAGGTAGGAGCCGCACTGCTGACCAAGTCGGGCCGGGTCTTCACCGGATGCAACGTGGAGAATCTGTCCTTCGGATTGACGATCTGCGCGGAGCGGGCTGCGGTCTGTGCTGCGGTGGCGGCGGGCGAGAAGGAATTCGTGGCTGCGGCCGTGATCGCGGATTCCCGGGAGCCAGTCACGCCGTGCGGCGCGTGCCGCCAGGTATTGGCGGAGTTTTGTGACGATATGGAGATTTGCTCGGTGAACCTGGAAGATTGTCGGTTCACGGCGCGTTTGTCCGAGCTGCTGCCGCGCTCCAAGGCGGGCATTCTCGACCACGGAGGTTCTACGTAGAACATTTTTTCCGAGATCCGGTGCTGGAGAGAGGGGGGAACCACAGATGAACACAGATGAACACAGATCCAGAGCCGTCGCCCTCCGGGTCACCCGCTCGAAACACGAAAGCGCTTCTTCATCTGTGTCCATCTGTGTCCATCTGTGGTTCAATTCCCGTCGGTAGGTTTATGTTCACGTATCCCAAGATTTTCGACGTAATCGTCATCGGTGCCGGACATGCGGGCATCGAAGCCGCATCCGCGGCCGCGCGGCTCGGGTGCGAGACCTTGATGATCACCCAGAACCTCGATTCCGTGGGACAGATGTCGTGCAACCCGGCCATCGGAGGCCAGGCAAAGGGGCAGATGGTGCGGGAGATCGACGCCTTGGGCGGCGTCATGGCGCTCAATACGGACGCGACGAGCATCCAGTTCCGAATGCTGAACTCTTCGAAGGGGCCAAGTGTGCGTTCACCCAGGGCTCAATGCGAAAAGAAGGCCTACCAATTCCGCGCTAAAGCCACGCTCGAACGGACACCGCACCTAGATCTCAAGCAGGGAAACGCCGTGCGAATCCTCGTCGATGACAACGGCGCGTGCGGACTGGAGACGAATCTCGGGCTGCGAATCCAAGGCCGTTCAGTCGTAGTGACCACCGGGACCTTCATGCGCGGACTTCTGCACGTCGGCCTGAGCAACCAAGCCGGAGGGCGGATGGGCGACGCCTTCTCCACCTTGAGCGATAGCCTGAAGGAACTCGGGTTTGAAGTCGGCCGATTCAAGACTGGCACGCCCTGTCGATTGCATGGAAGGACGATCGACTTCTCAAAGTGCTCCCCGCAGGTCGGCGACAACCCGCCCTTGCCGTTCACCTTCATGCCGGAACTGCTACGCGCCGACAAGAACGACATCTTCTCGCTGAATTCTTTTATCGCCGGCGAGTTCCGCATGGAACAGCTGCCGTGCTGGACCTCCGCCACCACTGCACAGACACATGAGATCATCCGCGCCAATCTCGACAAATCTCCGCTCTACGCCGGCAGGATCGAGGGCGTCGGCCCCCGCTATTGCCCGTCGATCGAAGACAAGGTAGTAAAGTTCGCCGACAAGGCGTCGCATCAAGTCTTCCTGGAGCCAGAAGGCCGGCACACTGAGGAGTATTACATCAATGGCGTCTCCACGAGCCTGCCGATGGAGGTGCAATTTGCCTTCATTCGCACGATCGCCGGGCTTGAACGCGCGGAGATCATGCGACCGGGCTACGCCGTCGAATACGACTACTGCCCGCCAACCCAACTCCGGCACACCCTGGAGACAAAGCGCGTCCCCGGCCTCTACTTCGCCGGCCAGATCAATGGGACCTCCGGCTACGAGGAAGCCGCCGCGCAAGGACTCATCGCCGGAGCGAATGCGGCCCTCAAAGTTTCCCACAAGCCGGAATTCACCCTGTCCCGCGCGGATGCCTACATTGGCGTCCTGATCGACGATTTGGTCACCAAGGGCACGCCGGAGCCGTATCGTATGTTCACGAGCCGAGCCGAGCATCGCCTCCTGCTCCGACACGACAATGCCGATCTGCGGCTCACTCCCATCGCTGCGACGCATGGGCTGGTGGATTCCGCGCGCGCCGCAAATGTCGTCCAGAAGGAGGAGTCGCTTCGGAATCTGGACCAATTCGCGAAGGAGACGCGGTACGAGGGAATGACCGTCCATCAGTGGCTGAAACGCCCCGACAACTCGTCACCGGCTCTACCGGCGAAAATCCGCAGCCGCTTTGGTGACGACCTGTGGAATTCCTTCGAGATCGATCTCAAATACGCCGGCTATATCGCCCGGCAACAAATCGCCATCGACCGATTGAAGGCCCACGATGAAGTGCGGATCCCCGCACGATTCAGCTTTGAAACCGTGAGTGGTTTGCGCGCCGAGTCTCTGCAGAAGCTGAATCACGTGCGACCCGGGACCCTCGGCCAGGCCGCACGGATCAGCGGAATCACGCCGGCGGACCTCGCGCTGTTGAGCGTCGTCCTCAAGCGTCTGATGTCGGCCGCAGTGAACCACTCCTACCCGAGCTGACACGGAATGTTCCCCGTGGAACAACCCGACTTTTTGTCTCTCGCGAGCCCTTCCCAAAAGCTCAGACAGACGGCTCTTTCGGGAAATAGCGCACGTCTGGAAAGTCTTTGAAGTGCTCATCCTGCGTCCATAGGGTCGCATCGTGGCGAAGCGCAGTTGCATAGATGATTCCGCCCGCCAGTGGCAGCGGAAGGCGGGCAGCCTCCAACGCAAGCCCTGAATCCAAGTCGATTACCCTGCCGCCCTGCATCGCACTGGCGACCTGGAGTGCCTCATTCTCGCCGCGCTCCCGCAGGACCTTCTTGAAGACCTCGTACATCGAAATGACCGGTAGGATGAGGTTCCCGGTGTCCTCAATGGCCTGGGCGAACAAAGGCGCGCGGTCACTGTCCGCGAAGTATTCCATCCACCCGGACGAATCGACGACATTAAAAGGACTCACAGACGGTCCACGGCGCGTTCGATTGTCGTATTCATCCCCCGGAGGAAGCCACGCATCTGGCGGATCGGCCGAACGGGAATGAACTCTACTCGGTCGGCATATTGGAGCACGCGGAGTTTTTCGCCCGCAGTGAGTCCGAGAGCTTCACGAATGGCCAGCGGGATGACGACCTGGAATTTGGGTGAGAGGGTAACGGTATCCATATCGATCCAATTATCGTAATACAAAGATCCCATCGATGCAAGATCGCGAATGAAGGTGTCAGCGAAGAATCCGAACTCGGCTTTGCTACGCGAGAGTCTGCTTCAGTCGATCGAGCGAAGCACATACTTTGCCCCAAACGAGGCTTGCAGCGCCGGGGCTTTCGGCCCACGTTCGCCGCCCGCTCGCATAAAAGGATGGGTGGCAGAGTGGTCGAATGCGCACGCCTGGAAAGCGTGTTTACCGAAAGGTAACGAGGGTTCGAATCCCTCCCCATCCGCCAGCGGGCTTGGAAAGCCGCCGCTCCCAACGGCGAAATCGCTAAGGAACGCGGTCATTGCGAGGTCACTTCGGGCGGGCGGATTCTTCCGCCATTTTCCACCCCTCTCGTGCTCGCTGTTTTTCGTTTACTCCTCGTGTTCGCGACTGCGGTTCCGGCTGTCGCCGAGATGCTCGATCTGACCTTTGAACGCGACGTACGGCCGATCCTCAAGCGGCATTGCTTTCACTGCCACGGCGAGGGCGAGAAGCTGAAGGGCGGGGTCGATCTGCGGTTGCGGCGGTTCATGGAGAAGGAAACCGAAGCCGGCGAGCAGGTGCTGGTGCCGGGCAAGCCGGAGGAGAGCGAAATGCTGACGCTCGTCCGCGAAGGGGAGATGCCGGCGAAGGGGGACAAACTCACGCCTGATGAGATCGCGACCTTGGAAAAGTGGATCGCGCAGGGCGCAAAGACCGCACGGCCCGAGCCGACGGAAGTGCCGAAGATTTTCTTCACGGAGGAGGAGCGCGAGTTCTGGGCCTTCCAGCCGATCGTGCGGGCGAGAGTGCCGGAAATCCGAAATCCGAAATCCGAAATCCGAAACGCCATCGACGCCTTCCTCCTCGCGAAACTCCAGGCGCAGGGCTTTGCTTTCAATGCGGAGGCCGACCGGCGCACTTTGCTGCGCCGCGTCACGTACGATCTCACCGGGCTGCCGCCGACGGCGGATGAAGTCGCCATCTTCCTCGCCGACAACGCGCCCGATGCCTACGAGCGGCTCCTCGATCGCCTCCTCGCCTCGCCGCGCTACGGCGAACGCTGGGGCCGGCATTGGCTCGATGTCGCGGGTTATGCGGACAGCGACGGCTACACGGACGCCGATCCGGTGCGGCCCTGGGCGCACAAGTATCGCGACTACGTGATCCGCGCCTTCAACGCGGACAAACCCTTCGACCAATTCATCCACGAA
Organism: Chthoniobacteraceae bacterium; assembly: GCA_041751075.1. Taxonomy (GTDB): domain Bacteria; phylum Verrucomicrobiota; class Verrucomicrobiia; order Chthoniobacterales; family Chthoniobacteraceae; genus JANNXQ01. The sequence continues at coordinate 2,979 of JBGSYE010000558.1, read as the reverse complement.
CAACTCGCCGGCGACGAGATGGTGCCGCAGCCGTGGAAGAATCTCGCGCCCGAAGCCGTGGATAAGCTCGCCGCCACGGGCTTTCTCCGCATGGTGCCGGACGGCTCCGCGAGCGCGCAGGGACCGGAGCAAAAGGTCGCCCGCAATGCGGTCATCGCGGAGACCCTCAAGGTCGTGTCTTCCACCCTGCTCGGGATGACTGTCGGCTGCGCGCAGTGCCACGATCACCGGCACGATCCCATCCCGCAGAGCGACTACTACCGGATGCGCGCCATCTTCGAGCCCGCGCTGGATACGGAGAAGTGGCGGGTGCCATCCGCGCGGCTCGTCTCGCTTATGCCCGATGACGAGCGCGCGAAGGCCGCGGCGATCGAAAAAGAGGCAAAGGCGGTGGACGCGGAGCGCAAGGTGAAGGAGACGGAATTCATCGAGAAGGTGCTCGGCTGGGAGCTCGACGCGAAGCCGGAGGAGGTTCGCGAGCCGCTGCGCGTGGCCTTCAAGACCGACGCGAAGAAGCGCACGCCGGAGCAACTCAAGCTGCTCAAGGCGCACCCGACGATCAATCAACTCAACGGAGGTTCGCTCTATCTCTACGACCGCACTTACAAGACGAAGCACGAGGCGGAGTTGAAGGCCTTCGCCGAGAAGGCCGCGGAAATCCGCAAGCGCAAGCCAGTGGAGGAATTCGTGCCCGTGCTGAGCGAAGTGCCAGGCGCGGCGCTGCCGGCGACGTTCCTCTTCAGCCGCGGCGAACTAACGCAACCGCGCGAGCAGGTGCAGCCCGCCGAACTCACCATCCTCGCTTCGCTGCGCCCGACGGAGATCCCGCAGAAAAACTCCGCGCTCCCGACCAGCGGACGGCGCCTCGCCTTTGCCCACAGCCTCACCGACGGCCATCACCCGCTGACCACCCGCGTGCTCGTGAATCGCGTCTGGCATCACCACTTCGGGCGCGGCCTCGTCCAGTCGGTCGCGGATTTCGGACACCTCGGCGACCGGCCCACGCATCCCGATTTGCTCGACTGGCTCGCGAGCGAATTCGTCGCGGAAGGCTGGAGCATGAAGAAGCTGCACCGCCTCATCCTCACCTCGGCGGCTTATCGCCAATCCTCCGCGCGCGATTCGCAGAAGGAGCGCATCGATCCCGACAATCGGCTCCTCGGACGCATGAACGTGCGCCGACTCGAAGCCGAAACCATCCGCGACGCGATGCTCGTAGTGAGCGGGAAATTCAACCCGAAGATGTTTGGCCCGCCCGTCCCCGTGCGCACCGACGAAGACGGCCTCATCGTCGTCGGCGTGGACACGAACGACACCGCCGGCCGCCCGACCGCGAAATACGTCGCGCTCAACGGCGACGAATTTCGCCGCAGCCTCTACGTGCAAATGCGCCGCACCAAACCGCTGGGCATCCTCGAGACCTTCGACATGCCGCGCATGGAGCCGAATTGCGAAGCGCGCAACGCCTCGACCGTCGCGCCGCAATCGCTGGCGATGATGAACGGCGAATTCGCACTCGCGCAGTCGAAGTTCTTTGCCGAACGCGTGGCCCGCGAAGCCGCCTCGGACCGTGATGCGCAGGTGAAACGCGCGTGGCTGCTGGCTTTCGGCACCGAACCCACGGACGCCGAACGAAAGGGCGCCTCGACATTTCTCCAGGAGCAGGCCGCGCACTTTCAGGAGCATCCGCTGAAGGCGCCCGTCGTGGCGAAAGGCAAGGAAGCCCCGCCAGCGACACCGGAATTGCAATCCCTCGCGACCTTCTGCCAGGCGCTGCTCACGGCGAATCAATTCCTGTACGTGGATTGACGAAATGAAAAGCGCACGCCCCTCGCGAGGCGTGCGCTTTTCGTTAAATCCGGCTGCCGCTTAGTAGCGGTAGTGGTTTGGCTTGTAGGGGCCTTCGACCGGCACGTCGAGATACTCGGCTTGCTTTTTGGTCAGAGTCGTCAGCTTCACGCCGATCTTGGCGAGGTGCAGGCGGGCGACTTCTTCGTCGAGCTTTTTGGGCAGGACATAGACGGCGGGTTTGTACACGTCTTTGTTCTTCCAGAGATCGAGCTGGGCGAGGGTCTGGTTGCTGAAGCTGTTGCTCATCACAAAGCTCGGGTGGCCGGTGGCGCAGCCGAGGTTCACGAGGCGGCCTTCGGCGAGGAGGAAGACTTCGCGGCCATCGGGAAAGCTGTACTTATCGACCTGTGGCTTGATGTTCGTGTGTTCGATGCCGGGATAGTTCACCAACTTATCGACCTGAATCTCGTTGTCGAAGTGGCCGATGTTTGCGATCACGGCCTGATCCTTCATCTTTGCGATGTGTTCGATGGTGAGCACGTCCACGTTGCCGGTGGTGGTGATGTAGATGTCGCCGCGACCGAGGGTGTCTTCGATGGTGGTGACTTCGTAACCTTCCATTGCCGCTTGCAGCGCATTGATGGGGTCGATCTCGGTGACGACGACGCGCGCGCCCTGGCCGCGGAGCGATTGCGCGCAGCCTTTACCCACGTCGCCGTAACCCAGCACCACCGCCACCTTGCCGGAGATCATCACGTCGAGCGCGCGGTTGAGGCCATCGACGAGCGAGTGCCGACAGCCGTAGAGGTTGTCGAACTTACTCTTGGTCACGGAGTCGTTCACGTTGAAGGCGGGGACGAGGAGCTTGCCGAGTTCCTGCAACTTATACAGGCGATGAACGCCAGTGGTGGTCTCCTCGGAGACGCCTTTCCAATCCTTCACCAACTCGTGGAAGATGAAGGAGTTCTCGGCGTGGATTTTCTTAAGCAAGTCCTTGATGACCTTCTCTTCGTGCGAGCCGCTCTCGCTGTTCACCCACTCGCTACCTTCTTCGAGTTCGTAGCCTTTGTGGATGAAGAGGGTCACATCGCCGCCGTCATCGACGACGAGTTGCGGGCCTTTGCCTTCGTTGTTCACGATGGCCTTCCAAGTGCAGTCCCAGTATTCCTCCAGCGACTCGCCCTTCCA
>JBGSYE010000557.1:0-2797 GCA_041751075.1 Chthoniobacteraceae bacterium | reverse complement strand
GCGCGAGCGCGGCCCTGCGGACGACCAGCCTGGCAGTGGCCTCAGCCGCCGCAGCCGTGTACCGGGCGAGCCCGGCGGCGACGCCTTTGTACTCCTTGCCAGTCTTGGCCACCGCGCCGGCGAGCACGAGCCCTTGCAATTTCTCGTAAGCGCGCAGCCGCAGCATGTCTTCGCCGCCGGAGGCCGCATTCCGCGCGCGGAGATTTGCGAGGACGAGGAGAAAGAGCGGCTTGAACTCGAAAGAAGTTCTTTCCGAGAGAACCGAAACTAATTCCTCCGCTACGTAGTCGGGACCGCGCCGCGAAAAATTGAAGGCCGTTTTCATCCCTTACCCATCGCCCGGATCGCGATTTTAGCGAGGACGGCTTTCAATTATCTCTGGATGGCTACCGGGCGCCCGGTTGATCGCCGAGGCGTTTCATCATCGCGGCCTCCATCCGGTCGATGCGCTCCTTGATGAGCGGGTCGAGCTTCCGCATTTTCGCAAAAAGCGCCTTGTTGTACGCCTTTTGCGCCTTGCTGGCCTCGGCATCCGTGACCGCTTCGTCGGCCTTCTGCTTCAGCGCTTGAATCTCGGGATCCTCCATCGCCTTTGCCTTCGCTGCGTCGTACTTCTGCTTGTCGAGTTCGTCGGGATCGGGGCCGCCCGGCGGGACAGTCGCGGCCGTCGCGCCCACGGCGGGCTTGCTCGCCGTCCTCTTTGCGGCGGGTTTCGGAGCCGGCTTCTCGGAAGGCGCCTCGGTGGTCGCGGCAGGTTTTTCCGGTGTGGAGGCACGGTCGGCGGAGGCTGTGGATTTCCTCGTCGTGCCGGAGGGCCGGGAGGTGGTGCGGGTCGATGGCTTCGCACTCGTGGTCGTCCGCGCCGTGCGAGACGTGGGCTTCGGCGTGGGGGTAGGTGTGGTGGGAGCGGGAGTCGGCCTCTTGCGCCGGCCAAAGAGTCGCTCGAAAAAGGACGGCTTTCTCGGCACCGGAGTCGCGACCGGCACCGGCGTCGCCTTGGCCGTCGCACGTCGGGATGAACTCTGCTGCGCAAAGGAGTCCGGGGTCAGCAGGCCGAAGATCACCAGGAGGATGGGAACGATTCTGAGCATAGGGGTGGAAAAGTGAGGGAGTGGGAAAATGCGGATTAGCGGAGATTCTGTCGAGCGCAAGCCCGCGAATCGCGCGAGAGCCACCGCGGGTGTGATGAAATGCGGTGCAGACGTGGGGCGCGCCCCATCGGATCAGTGGAGGAGGAGAGCCAGCCCCGCCAGTGCCGGATCCCGCCCGCCGATGGGCTCTCAAGTCCGCTGCTTCAAATAGTTTGCAGCGGCCCCGGAATGATGGAGGCTCTGCGCGCGAATCCTTTGATGGGAACCCAACCCTCACCTTTCCGCCGCTGCTGGGCCGAAATCGACCTCGCGGCGCTCCGGCACAACGTCGCAACCATCCGCGCGCAGCTCGCAGCGGGAGTTGGCTTGATGGCGGTGATCAAGGCGAACGCCTACGGCCATGGCGTGCGCGGCGTGGCGCCGGCGCTGGCCGGGAGCGTGGAAATGTTTGGCGTCGCCAATCTCCAGGAGGCGCAGGAGGTCCGCCGCTACGCCGCCGACACGCCGATCCTGCTGCTGAGCCCGGCGCTGCCGGAGGAGCGGGAGGAGATCGCCGCGGCGGGCTTCATCCCATCGGTGTCGAATGTCGCGGAAGCGCGCGCCATTTCGACCCTCGGCGAAGGGCGCAGCTTGCCGGTGCATCTCATCGTCGATACCGGCATGGGCCGGATCGGAGTGTGGGAGGAGGAAGCCGTCGCCGTCGCTCGCGAGATCATGGCCGTTCCGGGGATCGAACTCGCTGGCGTCGCCACGCACTTTCCCTCCGCGGATGAAGACGCGGACTTCACCCAGGGGCAGATCGCCCGCTTCCAGCACATCGTCGCCCAGCTCCGAACCGACAGCGCGGTGCAATTCGTCGCGCATCTCGAGAATAGCGCCGGCGTCATCGGCTTTTCCGCGGAAGCGGGCGACATGGTGCGACCGGGCCTGATGCTCTACGGCAGTTCGCCCGTCCCGGAATTTCAGGGCTATCTGCGGCCCGTGCTTGCGTGGAAGACGCACGTCACCCTGGTGCGCTCCGTCGGTGCCGGCCGCACCGTGAACTACGGCCGCACCTTTACGACTCCCTGCCCGATGCGGCTGGCCACGCTCGCGGTCGGCTACGCCGATGGCTACCAGCGGCATCTCTCGAATCGCGGCGCGGACGTGCTCATCCGCGGACGCCGCTGCGCGGTGCTCGGTCGCGTGACCATGGATCAACTCGTGGTCGATGTGACCACGCTCCCCGAGGTCGCCGCCGGGGAGGAAGTAGTGCTGCTCGGCGCGCAAGGCACCGAGGAGATCCTCGCCGCCGAGCTCGCGGAGAAGGCCGGGAGCATCCCGTGGGAAATCTTTACGGGGATCGGGCGGCGGGTGGAACGCGTGTATCTGTGATTTGCGGTCGCAGATTCCAGATTTCAGATTGATACTCGCCGCCTCGCGTCTCGGGACGCCCGCTTTTTCCCATCTGCAATCTGCAATCCAAAATCTGAAATCCCCTCGTGTTCCAGATCGTCTTCAATGAAATCAGCGCCGGCGAGATGGCGGCCCTGCCCAAGGAAATGCAGCTCGACCTGCTCGCGGAATTTCAATTCCTGCCGGAGGATCTCGACCAGCTCGACCACGAGAATTTCGGCACGATCGAGCGCGATGGGAAAAAGCTGCGCCGCTTCCGGGCGAAGGACTACCGCATCTATTTTGAAAGGTCCGACGAGGGCCTCGTCGTG
>JBGSYE010000556.1:0-2388 GCA_041751075.1 Chthoniobacteraceae bacterium | reverse complement strand
CCCCACGCCGGCCCGGCGGTGCGGCGCGAGCTGGTCGCGCACCTCGCGGCGAATGCGAAGACCGCGCTCGAACTTTTCAAGCGCATGGAGAAGGGCGAACTCTCACCCGCACTCGTCGATATCGAGACGCGCTGGAAGTGGCAGCGCGGCAAAGGCGAACTGCGCGACCTCGCCGTGAAGCTCTTTGGTCAGCCGAGCGAAGATCGCGCCGGGGTGATCACTGCTTACATGGGCGCCATCGAGCTGCCTGGCGACGCGCAGCGCGGGCAGGCGGTCTTTTCCACCCTCTGCATCACCTGCCACAAACACGGCTCGCTCGGCGTCGAAGTGGGCCCGCCGCTTTCCGACGTGCGCGTCAAGCCGCCGGAAGCGCTGCTCTCCGACATCCTCGACCCGAATCGCATGTTCGAGGCGCGCTGGAGCGCCTACCAGATCGACGCGAAAGATGGGCGCACCTTCGTCGGGCTCATCACCGCGGAGAATGCCGAGAGCGTGACCATCACGATGATGGGCGGCGTGAAGGAGAGCGTGCCGCGCAGTGCGATCAAAGAGATGAAGAGTCTCGATCGCAGCCTCATGCCGCCGGGCCTCGAAGGCGCGATCAGCAAAGAGCAGATGGCCGACCTGCTGGCCTTTCTGCGAGGGCTGTGACGAGGGGTAACGAGCTTCATGACTATGCGCTTTCGGAAACATCCAACACTCAACATCCAACGTCCAACATCCAATAAGTCCCGGTTGCGCACTCCCCGAGCGTTGGATGTTGGATGTTGGATGTTGAGTGTTGGATGTTCCGCCGTCTTCCTCGCAGGCAGCGCCTTCGTGTTCCCGACTGCGCTTCATGCCGCCGACGGCCTGAAATCCAAGACCACCTACTCAAAAGCCTACGGCGAGACGAAGAACGCCGTCGCGGTCGATCCCGCGAAAGACCTCCCGCGTTACCCCGCCGTCGAGCCGCGCGCCGCCATCGCGACGTGGCAGGTGAAGCCCGGCTTTGCACTCCAACTCGCCGCGCACGAGCCGCAAGTGCGCGATCCGATCGCGCTCTGCTTCGATGAGCGCGGGCGCATGTTCGTCTGCGAGATGATCGACTACTCCGAGATGCGCGACGCGAAGCCGCACCTCGGCCGCGTCTCGATGCTCACGGACCAGGACGGCGACGGATACTTCGAGACGAGCGTCATCTTCGCCGATGATCTGCCGTGGCCGACCGGCCTCATCTGGGCGAATGGCGGGCTCTATGTCGGCGCGACGCCGGACATCTGGCGCTTTGAAGATCGCGATGGCGACGGGCGCGCGGAGGTGCGGGAGAAAGTGTTCACCGGCTTCGGCACCGGACTGAAGCTGTTGAATGTGCAGGGGCTGATGAACAGCTTTCAGTGGGGCCAGGACAATCGCATCCACGTCCTCGCCGGCGGCGGCAATCGCGGCGCGATCACCTGCCTCAAGCGGCCCGAACTGCCCGCGCAGGAACTCGGCGGACGCGACTTCTGGTTCGATCCGCGCACGCACGACTTCGGCCTCGAAGCGGGCGGCGCGCAGTATGGGATGAGCTTCGACGACTTCGGGCGGAAGTTCGGCTGCTCGAACTCCGATCACCTGCAATACTGGGTCCACGATGAAGCGCGCGCGGGCCTGCCACCGGCGCGCAAGAGCATCGCCGCGGATGGCGGCGCGGCGGAAGTCTTCCGCATCAGCCCGGATGAACCGTGGCGGATCATTCGCACGCGCTGGCGGATTGCCGGCGTGGTGAAGGGCTCGGTCGAAGGCGGCGGACGCGTGAGCGGATACTTCACCGGCGCGACGGGGACGACGGTGTATCGCGGCGATGCGTATGGCGCGGACTTTGTGAACAACACCTTCACCGGCGATGCGGGCGGGCAGCTTGTGCATCGGAAGATCATCCGCGCCGCGGAAGACGGCGTGAGTCTCATCGGCGAACGTCCCGCGGATGAGCTCGGCTACGAGTTTGCCGCGAGCCGGGATACGTGGGTGCGCGTGGTGAATTTCGCCAACGCGCCGGACGGCTGCCTGCACCTCTGCGACATGTATCGCGAGGTCATCGAGCATCCGTGGAGCATCCCGGACGAGATCAAGCAGCACCTCGACCTCAACAGCGGCGACGATCGCGGCCGCATCTATCGTCTCGTACCTGACCGCGCGGATTGGGTGCGGCGGAAAAAAGTGGACCTCGCCAGCGCCACGATCGCTGAACTGGTGGCGACGCTCGCGCATCCGAGTGGCTGGCACCGCGACACCGCCGCTCGCCTCCTCTACGAGCGGCAGGATCGCGCCGCGATTCCGCTGCTCGCGAAGCTCCCTGCCGCAGGAGCGTCGCCAGTTGCCCGGCTCCTTACGCTCGGAGCGCTCGACGGTCTCGGTGCGCTCCAT
>JBGSYE010000555.1:0-3273 GCA_041751075.1 Chthoniobacteraceae bacterium | reverse complement strand
CGCGCCGTGGAGCAAAAGGGCGACCGCGAAATATCCGCGGAGCTCCCGTTGCGCGCCGGGGTGCTCGCTGCCGGAGAGCAGATCGCCGCGCTGAATCGGCCGCCCGGCGAGGATCGGCCCGCGGTGCTCTCGACCACGACGCTCAATGAATTGTTTGCCGGCCTCGACATCCGCGTGCTCACCGATTCGCTCGAAGACGGTCGCAGCCTGACCAACGAAATCTGGCGCACTTTCCTCATCGCAATGGCGCTCGCAATTCTCGGCGAAGCGCTGCTCTGCATGCCCGCCCGGCGTGAAGTGAAACCAACGCCTGCATGAGAAGCCGGAGGGGAAAGAGAGTGCGGACGGCAAGGCTCCGGGTACCACACGCGTCCCGCGTGTTCGTCGCCGTGTCTCGCGGCGACGGACTTTCATCGGCATGCGATCAGGCCAGAGCTCTGCGCCACGAAGGCCAGCCGGCGTGTCCTCGGGTGCGGAGCTCTTGCCAGGCCGAGCGCTTTGCAAAATTCGTTTCCGCGAGACGCGGAAACCGACACGCGAGACGCGTGTGGTACCCGGAGTTTCCCGCATGAAATCCGCGAGCCAATCCCTCGTCTTTACGCACACGCCGGCGTCGCTTGCGGTGGCGGCGGCCTTTGTGCTCGTGATCGCCGGACTCGCGTGGATGGCGTGGCGGCGCAGCGGCTATCGCCTGGCGACCGGGCTGCTCGAAGCGCTGCGCGTGCTCATCGCGATCGGCATCGCCATCACGCTCAATCAACCCGAGTGGCGCGAAGTCTTCCAACCGGACACCAAGCCGACGCTCGCCATCCTCGCCGACGCCTCGCGCTCGATGGAGACGCAAGACGTGCCATCCGCTGCGAATCCCGCGGCGGAGCTGCAATCGCGTGCAGACGTTGCAAAACCGCTCGCCGACCTCGCAGCGTGGCGCGATCTCGCGCCGCGGATGGATGTAGTCGTCGAATCCTTCTCCTCCGACCTGCAATCCGCCAACGAAGGCACCGATCTCAACGCGGCGCTCCTCAAGGCGGCGGATAAACATCCGCGCCTGCACGCCGTAGTGCTCCTGAGCGATGGCGACTGGAATACGGGCGAACCACCGGCCCAGGCCGCCACGCGTTTGCGGATGCGCGAGGTGCCGGTCTTCGCCGTGCCGCTCGGCGCGGAGACGCGGCTGCCCGATGTCGAACTGGCGAGCTTCGACGTCCCGACCTTCGCCATCGGGGGCAAACCGCTGCGCGTCCCTTTCACCATCGCCAGCTCGCTGCCGCGTGATGAGGCGGCGACGATCGAGATGAAATCCTCGACCGGCGAAGTGATCACAAAATCCGTGGTGATCCCCGCGATGAGCCGCCTGCAGGACGTGCTGACGTGGAGGCCCGAGCAGCCCGGCGACGTGAAGCTCACGCTCACCGTGCCGAAGACCGGAGGCGAGCACTTGCTGGAAAACAACACGCGCGAGGCGCCGCTCTCGATCCGCAAGGAGCAACTGCGCGTGCTCGTCATCGAGTCGTATCCGCGCTGGGAATATCGCTACCTGCGCAACGCCCTCGAACGCGATCCGGGCGTCGAGGTGAATTGCCTTCTCTTCCATCCCGATCTCGGCACGCCGGGCGCGGGGCGCGGCTATCTCGCGGCGATGCCGAAGGAAGACGCGCTCACGAAATACGACGTGGTCTTCCTCGGCGACGTGGGCGCGGATAAAGGCCAGCTCACGCTGGAAAACTGCGCCTCGTTGCAAAAACTCGTGCGCGATCAGGCCGCGGGACTCGTCTTTCTGCCGGGCCTGCGCGGGCATCAGGCCTCGCTGCAAAACACCGCGCTCGGCGAGCTGATGCCGGTCGTGTGGGACGACGCGCAGCCGCGCGGCTGGGGCACTTCGGCGCCGGGAAAATTCGCGCTCACCGAAGTCGGCGCGCGCAGCCTGCTCACAAAACTCGAGGACTCCGACGAAGCGAGCGCGCGGCTCTGGCAGACGCTCCCCGGCTTCCAATGGTATGCGCCCGCCGCTCGTGCGAAGGCCGGCAGCGAGATCCTTGCGACGCACGGCACGGAGACGAATCGCTTTGGCCGCGTGCCGCTGATCGTCACGCGCACGCACGGGTCGGGCAAAATTCTCTTCATGGGCGCGGACGGCGCATGGCGCTGGCGGCGCGGCGTGGAGGACAAATATCACTACCGCTTCTGGGGGCAGGTGGTGCGCTGGATGGCGTATCAGCGGAACATGTCGCAGGGGGAAAAGATGCGGCTCTTCTACTCGCCGGATCGCCCGGTCGCCGGTGCGGTGCTCACGCTGAATGCGAATGTCACCAGCCTCGGCGGAGAACCCTTGCGCGACGGCGCGGTGATCGCGCAGATCACAGCGCCCTCCGGCAAAACTTCGAGCGTGCGCCTGCCGCCCGCGGGGGAAGATGCGTGGGGGCTTTTCACCGGCACCTTTACGCCAGCCGAACCGGGTGAACATCACGTCCGCCTTTCCTGCGCCGATGCGGGCTCGGCGCTCGATGCGACGATCTCCGTGCAAGGCACGAGCCGGGAGAAGCGCGGTCAGCCCGCGCGGATCGAAGTGCTGCGCGAGATCGCCCAACTCACGCGTGGCCAGCTCATGGAAAGCGCCGATCCCGCCGCGGTGATCGCCGCCATCGCCGCGCTGCCGCAGCCCGAGCCGAATGAGCGCCGCGTGCAGCTCTGGGCACACCCGCTCTGGGCGGGATTCCTGATCGCATTGATGGGGATCTTTTGGGCGGGAAGAAAAGCTGCGGGGAACTTCTAAATGGGCTACAAGAGGATCCATCGTTCATCGTCCATTTGGTCAATCGCGTCCTTGGTATCGTATCGGAGGAAGAGATGGACCCCGCGGACTGAATGGACCCGCAGGACGCAGCCGAGCCCACAACGAAGCGAGCCATGAACACGAACCTCCCACCGATTCTCGAGACGAAGCTGGCCGATTTCCGCCGCCGCGTGTGGATCGTGAAGCTCGCGGAGGGATTACTGGCCGCGCTTTTCGGCATCGCGCTCTCGTACCTGCTCGTCCTCGTGCTCGATCGTTTCTTTGAGACGCCGGGCTGGATGCGGCTCACGCTGCTGGCCGCGGGCGCGGCGGTGCTCGGGGTGGGTCTGCCGCTGAAATGGCACGCGTGGGTCTGGAGGCAGCGGCGGCTCGAAGATGCGGCGCGGCTCCTACGCCGGACATTTCCGCGGCTCGGGGATCAATTGCTCGGCATCGTGGAGCTTTCGCGAATGGATCACGCCGCCGCCGGACGCAGCGAG
>JBGSYE010000554.1:0-6233 GCA_041751075.1 Chthoniobacteraceae bacterium | reverse complement strand
GTTCCCGTGGGGGACGCTGGGCGTGAATGTGGCGGGGTCGTTTTTAATCGGACTGCTCGCGACGCTGGGGGTGCCGGAGGGGCGCGTCTTCATGCAACCGGGGTTGCGGGAGTTTTTGCTGGTCGGGGTACTGGGTGGGTTCACGACGTTTTCGTCGTTTAGTTTGCAGACGCTGAATCTGGCGCGGAATGGGCAGGCACTGGGCGCGGGGATTTATGTCGTCGCGTCGGTGGGTCTGTCGCTCGTGGCGGTGTGGGTGGGTTTCGCGACGGCGCGGGCGGTGTCGGAGTAGCGCTCCTTGTCGTATGTCCGAAGCGCCCCCATGCTCACCGCGCCGCGTCCGGCTCGCTTGGAAGATCGCGCTGGTGCTCGCTCCTTTCGTGGGCCTGGCGGTTCTTCTTTCGGTCGAGCGTTTCCGTGGAATACGCGCGCTGGAGGAATGGCGGGCGGCGGCGGAAGCGCGTGGCGAACCACTCGTGCTCGCCCAAATGGAATTGCCCGAGCCAAGCGCGGCGGGGCGGATGGCGGAGGTGACAGCGGCCTGCGACGCCCTCAAGGCGAAGAGCAAGGGGAAGGTTTTAGTCGTTGGAAATTGGCAAGCGATGAAGCGGGTCGCGCCGGGGGTGGCGGAAAGTCTGTGCGCCGCACCGTTGCTGGGCGAAGCCGGTTCGTGGGACGATCTCGGGGCGGAGTTAAAGGCCCTCTCGCCAGAGCTGGAAGTCGTGCGAGAGCTGCTGCGCGAACCGGTGTCTTCCGCGACGAATCACTCCGACCTAAATGCGCCCTTCAGAATTGCAACGTCATTCCAATTCGCTGCCGCCTGCGTGTATGCCGATGCACTGCACTCCATTCACGACGGCCAATACGATGGCGCGCTCGCAGATCTGGTGGCTGCGCGGAGTGTGGCGCTCTCCCTCCGCAATGAAGGCGGGATCGTGCCGCAGGTGCTCTCGTTTGGCGTTTCTGCCTTTGCGATATTGCCCGCGGTCTGGGAGGGGCTCGAACAGGAGGGCTGGTTGCAGGAACAACTTGCAAGGCTGGACGGGGCTCTTCCGAACGGTTTTGCCGATGCCTATGTCAAGGCGATGCTGATCGAGCGTTTTCGTTTATCGCTCTTCTACGACGCTGGCAGGAAGTCGCCGCACGCGATCGGCCTGATGGCCCCGGAAGAGGACAACCTTCCACCCTGGATGCCTGCGGAACTGAGCGGAGTCATCCTGAGCATACGGGCACGCATATGGGCATTCGCTTGGTCGCATCAGGACGAGTTGCGGGCAAATCGGCTCCTCACTGAATCCATCGACGCGGCCCGCAACTATGCAGCCACGCATGACGGGATCGCTACGAAGCGACTCATTCCCGAGCATCAGTCGCCTTCAAACACCTACGACCGCACCCGCTACCGGCTCTCGGAACTCGTTCTGCCCGCGTTCGAGTCGGTGCTGAAATCATTAATCAAAATCGAGACTCAAATCGCGCTCTCCCGAGCCGCGATTGGCTTGAAACGCTTCCATCTCGCCACCGGAGAATACCCGGAGTCTCTGGCGGAACTCGTTCCCACCTACCTGCCGCATGTGCCTATCGATCACTGCAATGGGCGGCCTCTCCGCTACCGGCGTGATTCCGAAGAGCTCTTCACCCTCTATTCCGTAGGCGAAAACGGCACCGACGACGGCGGCGATCCCTCTCCTCGCGCCGAGAGCGACGACTCCGGCACCTGGTCCGGTGAGGATGCCGTGTGGCCGCGCGCGGCTCCTGCGCCTCACGACGCCACCGCACGTTCGATCCCGTGAAACCTCCTCAAGACCCCGCGGCACCGATGCTAGCTCGACAGCGCGGGAGTTATCTCAAGCACCGGTCGCCGCGACGCGGCGGATGGCGGCGATGAGTTGCGGGATGGAAACCGGCTTGACGAGATGTTCGCCAAAACCGGCTTCGAGGCTGCGGCGCACGTCTTCATCCATGCCGTAGCCGCTCATCGCAATGCCGGGGACAATCCGGCGACGTCGCGCGGCGCGCATCACTTCATAGCCGGTGCCATCGGGCAGTCCGAGGTCGCTGACTAGTAAATCGAACGGCTCGCGTTCGATCGCAGCCACCGCGCTGGCCACGTCGTGGGCGGCGATGACGGCGAAGCCGGCGCGACGGAGGAGTCGCGTCAACGTGCGGGCGGTGTCGGCGTGATCTTCGACGAGCAGGAGCGTGATTTGGGGCGGGGTCTTGCTGTCGATCCCGTCCGCCACCGGTTCGGGATGGGCGGGTGAAACAACTCCACCGGGAAATTCGATGATGAAGGTCGCACCTTTGCCATCCCCGTCACTTTCCGCCCGAATGCTGCCGCCGTGGAACGTGACGAGGGCCCGCGAGATCGCGAGACCGAGCCCCAGACCTCCGAACTGCCGGGTGATGCGCGGATCACCCTGCTCGAACGCGTTGAAGATGCGCGGAAGGATTTCCGGTGAACTCCCAATGCCGCTGTCTTTCACCCGCACTTCGCAGCGGTCGGCGGCGAGACGCGCTGTGCTCAAGTGAATGCGGCCCTGGGCGGGCGTGAACTTGATTGCGTTCTTGAGGAGATTCCAAAGCACCTGTTGAAGGCGCGCCTGGTCCGCGGTGATGGCGCAGGACTCCTGCCCCAGCTCGACGGTGAGCTGCACCTGCGCCTCGAGGAGCTGAGGCTGGCAGATCGCGATGACCTGGCGAACGGCCTCGTGGAGATCGACGCTTTCGGTTTTCAGCTCGACCTTGCCGCTCGTGATCCGGCTGAGGTCGAGCAGGTCCTCGATCAGTTTCGTCTCGAGTTCGACGTTCCGCTTGATCATGACGATGTCTTCCCGGACGTCGGGACGGAGGTCGGGGTCGTGCTCGAGCGCGCTCACCGCCATGAGCACGGGCGTCAGCGGTGTGCGCAGTTCGTGGCTGAGGACGGCGAGGAAGCGGTCCTTGCTCGCGTTGGCCGCCTCCGCGGTTTCCTTCGCTTCGCGGAGCGCATTTTCCTGCGCATACCGGTCGGTCGTATCGGTGAAATAGCAGACCACCCCGCGCTTGCCGTTGGGCAAAGTGAGGCGCTGGGTTTCCCATTCGTACGACTTTTCCTCGCCGGTGTCGTTGCGCTGATGAGTGAAGCGGGGGGAGATGTAGCGCTCGCCCGTTTCCAGCGTGTGCCGAAAACTTTCCACCAACTCAGGGCCGAGCTCCGGCCCCCACAAAATGTCCATGATTTCACCCAAGCCCCGCCCGATCACCGGCTCGGCGGCGCTGAAGGTCGGGCGCGCCAGTGCGTTGATCTGCATGAGGCGGAGTTGGTCGTCCACGACATACACGCCCCCGGGTGCTTGCTTGATGATGGTGGAAAAAAGGGCCTCGTTGTGGCGGAGCGCCTCTTCGTGTTGCCGACGGTCGGTGATGTCGGTGTGGACACCGACCCACTCGAGAATCGCGCCGTCGGCACTGAATATCGGCACCGCGTGAACCGCGCAGACGCGCCACGCGCCATCCGCTCGGCGGATCCGGTGCTCGAACTCGAATGGCTTTTTCGCGGCGACCGTCTGATTCCACGCATCGACCGTCGGTTGCGCGTCATCGGGATGAACGGCGTCTGCCCAGCCGAAGCCTTGATACTCCTCCCGCTTCTGGCCGGTGAAATGTTCCCAACCGGGCTGTTCGCCTTCCATTTTGCCCTCGGGACTATTCGTCCAGAGGAGGCTGCTGACCGTGCTCACGGCGACGCGGAAGCGCTGCTCGCTCAAGCGCAAGGCATCTTCGATTTTGCGTCGGTCGGTGACATCGCGGGTCACCACGAGCACGCCGGGCCGCTCGCCTTGCGCGGCGGGGAGCATGCTGACCGAGGATTCCACGTTGATGGCTTCGCCGCTGTGCTTGATGTGCAAAGTTTCGCCGCGCCAGTGGCCGTCCCGGCGCAGCATCTCGATCACCGCCTCGCGATGATCGGGCGGAGAATAAAGGTTCTCGAAAATTTCTCCCACCTCGCACCCGAGCACCTCAGACGCCGCAACTTCGTATTGCCGCTCTGCGGCGGCGTTGAGGTAAGTGACCCGCCCGTCGGCATCGACGGCGAAGACTGCTTCGCTGATTTGCGCGAGGATGTCCGCGCGGAAGCGGGCGGCTTCGGCGTCCACGCCTTGCAGCGCAAAGATTTGCGGTCCGGATGAACTTTCCACGACGAGGGAATCGACTTCTCCAGCCCGGATGGCGCGCAGCATTTCCTCTGCCTCATCCAGGCGGGAACGCAGGTCTGCGTTCTCGGCCAGAAGCTGGTGTTCGCGGGAGCTGTCGGGTTTCATCACAAAGGCGCGGGCGACTTCGAGGGCAAACTCTCTGGTCGCTCAGCCGGGTCAGGAATATCGAGCCCGAGGAGGACGCGGTCGATCTGTGACAGGTCGCCGATGAAGCGGCGCAAGGGCTGCGGCAGCTTTTTGACCAAGGTGGGCAATGCGACGATTTGTTCGTTGGTCGCCATCTCGGGGTGCCGGGAAATGTCCACGACTTCGAGTTCATAACGTCCGCGCAAATGGTCCTCGCAAATCTTGCGGAGATTCACGATCGCGCGGGTCGAGGCGGGCGTGGCGCCCGTGACGCAGAGGCGCAGGACGTAGCGCTCGTTGGTTGATGCGACGGTGGGTGCATCCAACTTTTCCAGCTCACTTTCCTTCATCTTTACGCGGTCATGGCTGCAAGGTTTGCACATCCAGCCCGACCAGGACGCGCGCCTCGTTGGAAAGATCGCCGATGATTTTCTTGATCGGCTCGAGCAGCCTGCGCACGAGGGTCGGCACAGCGAGGATTTGATCGCCGGCGGCCAGTTGCGGTGTTTTCAAAAGGTCGATCACCTCGATGCGGTATTGGCCGGCGAGATGGGTCTCGCACAGCCACCGGAGATTGCTGAGCGCGGTCAGTGATTTGGCGGTCTGGCCGGCGACGTAAAGCCGCAGTTCGTATTTGGCGGGGGTGGTCATGGCTTGGCTTTTGCTGCGGCGCCGCAGGGGCAGGTGCGGCGCGGGAAGGAATTTTGTTTTTCGGCACGGCGGGCAACATAACGAGCGTTCTTTTTCGCACCACGATTTGGTTTTGCGCGTGGCGGGGGACGGAGGCGCGATTTTGAAGGAATGAACACACAAGATATAGATTCCCCCTCCTGGATCGGCGGTGTTGCCCGCGCCGGCTATGCGGCCAAAGGCATCGTCTATGGCGCGGTCGGCATCCTTGCAGCCCTCGCGGCAGTTGGCAGCGGCGGCGAGACGACGGGCTCGAAAGGAGCCATCCAAGCCATCGGCCAGCAGCCTTTCGGCGGAGTGCTCATTGGCCTGCTCGCGCTCGGGCTGCTTTGCTATGCGCTCTGGCGTTTCCTCAGTGCCTTTCTCGATGCGGAGGGGAAAGGCACCGACGCCAAGGGAATGGCCACGCGAGTCGGGTATTTTGTCAGCGGGTGTATCCACGTCGGTCTGGCTTTCGCCACGGCGATGGCGCTCATCGGGGCAGCGCGGGGCGGGGGAGGGGAGGACGACGCGAAAGACTGGACGGCTAAACTTATGTCGGCGCCGTATGGCCCGTGGCTCGTCATCGGCGTCGCGGTGCTCATCGCGATTGTCGGCCTGGCGCAATGGAAGGAGGTCTGGAGCGGCTCGTATCGGAAAAAGTTCGATCTCGACGGGGCGGCGACCTCGCAGCGGGATTCGATCAACCAAATCGCGAAAGCCGGACTGATCGCGCGGGGGCTGGTCTTTCTCATCATCGCGTTCTTCCTGGGCCTCGCTGGCTGGCAGACAGATTCCAGCGAGGCGCGCGGACTCGAGGGAGCGCTCGACACGCTGGCGCGTCAGCCCTACGGGCCCTGGCTCCTCGGTGTGACTGGACTGGGCCTGCTTTGCTATGGGGTCTATTGCGGCGTCATCGCGCGCTACGGGACGTTTCCGAGGAAAGTGTAGCCGCGGGCGCGGTGAAGCTCGCTTCCCTCCCGATCACGGATTGCGTCCACGCGGGTCAGACCTTCCACGAGGAACACTTCCCGCGATGTTCTCCTCGCGTCGTGGCCCGCAGGCGCGCTAGCCAATCTCGCGATGTCCCTGGCCCGCAATATCCCGCTCTTCATCGCCTTCCGCGTGCTCTTCAACGCGCGCTGGTACTACCCGGTGCTGGCGATTCTGTTTCTCGATTTCGGCCTCTCGCTCGAGCAATACGCGCTGCTCAACGTCGCCTGGGCCATCGCCATCGTC
>JBGSYE010000553.1:0-3496 GCA_041751075.1 Chthoniobacteraceae bacterium | reverse complement strand
CAGCGCGACTCTTTCTTCGTCAGTCCCTTTCTTACTTCCTGCCATGAACTCCGATCACACCTGCGATTCGATCACGCCGCTCTTTACGCGGCGCGACATTCTCAAGAATTTTTCCTGCGGCTTTGGCTGGCTGGCCTTTGCCGGGCTGAGTCAGCGGGCGGGGGCGGCGATCCCGGCGGCGGATGGACCGCTGGCGGCCAAGGCGACGCATTTTCCGGCGCGGGCGAAGCGGGTGATCTTCCTGACCATGCGCGGCGGGCCGTCGCATGTGGATTTGTTCGACTACAAGCCGGTGCTCATCAAGCGCAGCGGGCAGACTGCGAGCCTCGGTCGCGACTCCGCCGGCGCGAAGCTCTTCGGCCCGGCGCATCCCTTTTCGCAACACGGACAGTCGGGACAGTGGATCGCGGACACCTATCCGCTGATCGCGAAGCACGCGGACGACCTCTGCATCATCAACTCTATGCACACCGATCTGCCGAACCACGCGCAAGCGTTCGCGCAGATGCACACTGGCAGCTTTCAATTCGTGCGACCTTCGCTCGGCGCGTGGACGCTCTACGGGCTCGGCACCGAGAATGCGAACCTGCCCGGCTTCATCACACTCAACCCACCGGCGGACAACGGCGGCGCGCAGAACTACGGCAGCGCTTTCCTGCCCGCGATCTGCCAGGGCACGAAGATCGGCGGTAGCCAGCTCCCCGATCTCTACGCCGCGCTGCTGAAGAAGGACGTCGCGCCCGGTCCGCCGATGAAGAACATCGCCAACGCGAACCTTTCGCCCGCGATGCAGCGTGCGCAGCTCGATCTCATCCGCGGGCTGAATCGGCGCAAGCTCGAGCGGGACGTCTTCCATCCCGAGATCGAGGGCGCGATTGAATCCTTCGAGCTGGCATTTCGCATGCAGACCGAGGTGCCCGAGGTGCTCGATCTGCGCAGTGAGCCGGAGAGCGTCCACAAGCTCTACGGCATCGGCGCGGGCCCGGATCAATTCGCGCGGCAGTGCCTCCTCGCGCGCCGGCTTGCCGAGGCCGGCGTGCGGTTCATCGAGATCGCCTCGCCGGTGGGCTGGGATCATCACAACCTGCTCAAGGACTCGCTCGCGAAGGCGTGCGCGGCGACCGACCGGCCTATCGCCGCGCTGCTCACGGATCTCAAGTCACGCGGAATGCTGCAGGACACACTCGTGGTCTGGGCCGGCGAGTTTGGCCGCACGCCCTATGCGCAGAGCGGCGACGGGCGCGATCACAATCACCGCGGTTATTCCATCTGGATGGCAGGCGGCGGAGTAAAAGGCGGGCTCACCTACGGCGCGACCGACGACATCGGCCACAAGGCCGTGATCGATCCCATGCACATCCACGACTGGCACGCGACGCTGCTTCACCTGCTCGGCCTCGATCACACGAAGCTGACCTTCAACTACGGCGGGCGAAACTTCCGGCTCACGGAGACCTACGGCCAGGTCGCGAAGGGAATCCTGGCGTAGCGGATCGAAACGGAAGCTTCACCTCCCAAGGTTCGCACCGTGAAAAGACTCGCCCGGTCCGTCGGCGGGAGTGCGATCGGCTCGGAAATGCGCTTCTTCTTGAACCTTTTCAAAGAGCTGTCCTTTCCGCCACTCGCCGTTCGTTGTCATTGTGAGAGGCGCTGCTGCGACCGCCGCCCGATTCCATCACCTCCACTACCACCACCCGCCTCATGAAACCGTCCACCGAATCCACCGAGCGTGAACTCGTCCTCACGCGCCTCATCGCTGCGCCGCGCGCAAGGATCTACCAGGCGTGGACCGATCCCGAACTGCTCAAGCAATGGTTCGCGCCGCTTCCGTACACCACTCCGGTCGCAGAGCTGGATGTGCGACCGGGCGGCGCCAGCCTCGTCGTCATGCGCGGCCCCGACGGCGTGGACATGCCGAATCGCGGCGTGTATCTCGAGGTCGTCGAGAATGAGCGGCTCGTCTTCACCGACGCCTACACGGCGGCGTGGGAGCCGTCGGCGAAACCGTTCATGACCGTGGTGCTCACTTTCGAAAATGAAGATGGCAGGACTCGATACACCGCGCGGGTGCGTCATTGGACCGTCGCCGATCGCGAGGCTCATGAAAATATGGGCTTCCACCAAGGCTGGGGCCAGTGCGCCGACCAGCTCGCGGCTTTGGTCGAGAAAAGTTGAGCTGTCGGGCGTTTCGTTTTTTGTCACCCAGAAGAAACCAACCACACCTCCATGAGCCAATACGTTGACGGATTCGTCCTCTCCATTCCCCAGGAAAAACTCGCAGCCTACAGGAAGCTCGCCACGAAGGCGGGCAAGATTTGGCGGGAACACGGCGCGCTCGAATACCGCGAGTGTGTCGGCGACGACATGGAAGCCAAGGACATGGTGGCCTTTCCGAAGCTTGCCAAGTCCAGGCCAGGCGAGGTCGTCATCTTCGCCTATGCGGTCTTCAAGTCGCGCCGGCATCGCGATGCGGTGAACAGGAAAATCATGGCCGATCCGCGCCTCGCCGCGATGTGCCCCGAGACCGAGGCGGTCTTCGATTGCAAGCGCATGGCCTACGGCGGCTTCAAGTCTCTCGTCCAACTCTAGCCTGGTTCCCCAATCTCGACCCATGAATCCACAAAAACCGACCGACGAATATCTGCTGCTCATCCGCGGCACGCACTGGAACCACGGCATGTCGCCCGCCGAATTGCAGCGGGTGATGACGGACTTTTACGCCTGGGTGGATGGGCTCGTGCAGAGCGGCGTGCATCGCGGCGCACAACCGCTCATGGAGGAGGGGAAGATCGTCCTCGGCGCGCGGGGGGCGACGGTGACGGATGGTGTCTTTGCGGAATCGAAGGAAGCCATCGCCGGGTACTTCCTGCTCGCCGTGCCGGACATCGGCGAAGCCGTGCGCCTCGCCCAGACCTGCCCGATCCTCGAACACGGAGCGCAGATCGAGGTGCGTCCCGTGGCCGATCTCTGCCGCCCGATGGCGGAAGTGAAGACGATGGGCGCCGCCTGACACTGGCAACCCTCAATCCGGAAATGAACCGACCGTTGAATGGCTGACGCTGCGCCCCTTTTCCAAACCTCACCAACAAACCAAACCCCCATGTCCAACTCACTCATCGAACCCTATCTTTTCTTCGGCGGCCGCTGCGAAGAAGCCCTCGAATTCTATCGCACCGCGCTCGGCGCGGAGGTGGAAATGCTGATGCGCTACAAGGACAGCCCGGAGCAGCCTCCCGAGGGCATGCTCGCGCCCGGCTACGACAACAAAGTGATGCACGCCAGCCTCCGCATCGGCGGCGCGCGGATCATGGCCTCCGATGGCTGCGGCGGGCCTGGGGAGGAC
Organism: Chthoniobacteraceae bacterium; assembly: GCA_041751075.1. Taxonomy (GTDB): domain Bacteria; phylum Verrucomicrobiota; class Verrucomicrobiia; order Chthoniobacterales; family Chthoniobacteraceae; genus JANNXQ01. Next base: position 153 of record JBGSYE010000553.1, on the reverse strand, counting down.
GCGAAGTTCGCGGCCTTCTCGCTCTCGCTGACGCTGCCGACCGAGGCCGAGGTGACTCGTGCCTTCGCCGCGCTGTCCGAGGGCGGTGAGGTCACGATGCCGGTGGGCAAGACCTTTTGGTCCCCGTGTTTTGGCATGGTCAAAGACCGCTTC